>NZ_QTVR01000004.1:0-220703 GCF_003460685.1 Blautia sp. OF03-13
AATTGTAAACATATCTTTCTCCATAAAAGTATTTTACCATATCCATAATAATATATCAAACATTTGTTCTGTTTTATATTAAAAAAATTGCGCGTCTAACTCATCACTAAAGTAACGAGAATGCGACGCGCAGTTTTCAAATTCATAGCGACAGATTAAAACTCGTACTGTGGGTTTCCGGAAAAGTCTGCGATTACACCGTGTGCATTGTCCAGATAGAACACCTCGAAAATCGGGTTGTCAGCGGTCTGGTACTGGCCTTTTACGATCGGGTTCTGCATGCACACTTCTTTTACAGCCATGTTATTTTCAAACACTGCGGTTCCGTGCAGACGGATCCATGCGTAGGACGGGCTGGAAACAGAGATTTCGATTTCCGGATTCTCCTGCATATCTTTGTAAACATCTTTTGTGTTGTTGGTGCAGAACCACAGTTTTCCGTCAACCTCTCCTGCAAACATGAACGGGCGGCATTTTGCCTTTCCGTCACGACCTACCGTTGCCAGATACTGTACCGGATTCTCATTTAAAAATTCTACTGCTTTGCTCATTTTACTTTCCTCCATTTTGTTTTTTTGAATTGTTTTTTTCTTTCGATGGCTTTATAATAAGTCCATAGAGTTCTTTCGTAAAGTAAGCACAATATTGTGGTGTAGTTACCCAAAAGATACTATTGTGTAAAATCAGACGTTTCCGCCATCTTTCAAATCATTATTTTCTTCAAAAAGGAGGTCTTCTCTTATGTCATCCGCAGAAAAAACACCCGTTTCTCTTGCTGATCTTCCGCCCTGCCCGGTGGAAACTACGCTGACTCTGATCAGTGATAAATGGAAAGTTCTGATCTTGCGCGATCTGCTGCTCCACGGCACCATGCGGTTCGGCGAGCTGAAAAAGTCCATCGGTCACGTCTCTCAAAAAGTTTTAACTTCCCAGCTCCGCCAGATGGAACAGAGCGGTCTGGTCAACCGTAAAGTTTACGCCGAGGTACCGCCGCGTGTCGAATATTCCCTGACGGAACTCGGCTTCAGCCTCCACCCGATCATGGATGCGATGTGGGACTGGGGCGAAGTGTATAAGAAAAAGCTGGCGCAGGAAGAAGACGCTGCTGCAAATGCATGAACGAAAAAAGTCTGTTGAGAAACAGCCCATTTCGGTTTTTCTCAACAGACTTTTCTTCTCTTCTATCTTCCTTTCAGCACAATCGTCTTCCAGCTTCCGATCGTTCCGTCATACGTTCCCTGCCATACCGGATAGCGCTCGATCGGCAGTTTGACTTCAACGGTCTCCCGGCTAAAGTTCTGGACAAACACGTACCTGGTTCCGTCCTTCTGCTTACGCATCGTGACTTCCACACCTTCCGGAACTTCTTCCACGATCCGCTCCACACCGGCCTCTTCTGCCAGTTTCCGGCAGACTTCATCGTACAGTCCCTGTTCAAAGTCCGCACAAACGGCATACGCTTTTCCCTTTCCGTACACATTCCGGGTCATCGCCGGCATGCCGTCATAGAAATCTTTTCCGTATGTCATCAGCACTTCCGCCGTCGATGGCTGTACCAGCTCGCAGAGATGACTGCAGCGGTATGCCCGTTCCAGATGCAGCGGATTTTCCGGCTCCGGAATTCCTTCGTTCCATTCGCCATCGTATAAGCCGTCAATCTCCATACTCCGGAATCCCATCACATCCATCAGGTCATGCGGCGTTCCGCCTAAGTAACAGAGATCCGTCTCATCCACAATGCCGGACCAGTAAGTCAGCAGAAAAATTCCGCCGTTTTTCACAAAGTTCCGAACCTTCTCTGTCCATCCTTCCCGCAGCAGATAAACCATCGGCGCTGCCACAACACGGTATCCGTCGAGACTCCTCGTCTCGTCAATCAGATCCACATTGATGCCCAGTTTCCGGAATGCCTGATATGGCTTTTCCACGGTTTCTTTATAAAAAACACCTGCATTCCGCGGACCCGCCGCATCTTCCACCGCCCAGCGGTTTTCGACATCATAAATCACGGCTGCTTCCGCCGGGTTCTGCGAACCGTTCACTTCCTGCAGTTTCTCCAAAGCTACGCCGACTTTCGCCACTTCACGGAATACCCTAGTATCCGATACGCCATAATGGTCGATCACGGCCCCATGGAATTTTTCGGATGCACCGCGGCTCTGCCTCATCTGGAAATACAGCACACTATCCGACCCATGCGCAACTGCCTGCAGTGACGCGGCCTGCAGCATGCCCGGTTTTTTCAGCTTGCTGACGGACTGCCAGTTCGTTGCGGAAGGACAGCTCTCCATCAGATAAAACGGCTTTTTCTGAATGCTCCGCATAATGTCATGCTGCATACCTGTATCCATCGCTGTTACCGTCTCCGCCTCTTTATGCCAGGTCGGATAATTGTCCCAGGATACAAAGTCAATCACATCGGCAAACTTGTAGTAGTTCAGTCCGGTAAAGTTATACATCATATTGATGGTAGACGGCTGTTCTGCCCCAGCGTCCCGCAGCGCTTTGATTTCCCATTTTACAAAATCCGCGGTCTGATCCGTCACAAACCGTTTCCAGTCCAGATTCAGTCCGTGCAGCGAAGAATCTCCTTTCGGAGACGGGCTCTCCACCTGGTCAAAACTCTGGTAAGTATGACTCCAGAACCCGGTATTCCAGGCACGGTTCAGCCGTTCCAGTGTGCCGTATTTTTTCTTCACCCAGCCGCGGAATGCCTCCTGGCACAGCGGGCAGTGGCACTCTCCGCCGTATTCATTCGAAATATGCCATGCAATCACGCCAGGGTGGTCTTTGAACATTTCCGCCAGCTTCGTATTGATGATTCTCGTTTTTTCCCGGTAAACCGGTGAGGTATAGCAGTGATTATGGCGCTCCCCGTACAGATTCCGTTCTCTCGCTGCATTGACACGGAGCACCTCCGGGTATTTTTCCGTCATCCAGCGCGGTCTTGCCGCCGTCGGCGTGGAAAGCATGACCACAATTTCGTTTTCATACAGGCGGTCAATCACCTCTTTTAACCATTCCAGACGGAAAACTCCTTCCTCCGGCTCTAAAAATGCCCAGGAAAACATGCCAAGCGAAACCTCGTTGATTCTGGCTTTCTTGAAATACGCCAGATCCTGTTCCAGAATCTCCGGGTAATCCAGCCACTGTTCCGGGTTATAATCGCCCCCGTGCAGGAGCTTTCCAAAATTTACTTCTTTCTCCATCTGCTTTTGTCTCCTTTTCTTTCGCAGACAGCCCATCCTGTCCACGGACAGAATGGGCTGAACGCATCAGATTCCCATAAACGTAAAGGTAAACTCCAGTTTTTTATCAATCGGAATCAGGTACTCCGGATGGGTCTGTGCACCCCAGCTGTCGTCTCCGCCAACACCCATCTGCTGTTTTGCCACGCGCACAACGGTGTAATGTACCTGCGGCAGTTCATACGGATGCATCGCATTTTCCAGCTCGTGCGGTGTGTACGGCAGTGCGGAAAATTCCATCTTGTCGCCGCTGAACATCATACCGCGGCCCTTGCGGTTCGTCACGGTTGCCCAGCGTACACCAACCTTGTTGCCGCACTCCTGCGGAACGAGATATTTCGCCATATTATCTTCGACTTTATTCTTATAAACACCGAGCTTTGCTCCGGCACAGCGGTCCACATACGTCTCCTCCGGTCCCATGCCGTACCAGGTAACGTTGTCATAATCGGCATCCAGTTTGAACATCATGCCGAATTCCGGCATATCGCCGAGCTCTTTCACCGGATCATACGTCAGCGTCGTCTGAATGCTTCCATCGCCGAAGACACGGTAGGTCAGACGGCACTCGCTCGCCGGTGTGGTCGGCATTACATAGCGGTAGCTGACTTCTGCGCAGTCCTCGTGTACTTCGATTTCCGGCGCATACAGTCCCGGATAATGGCTGCCGTTCGGATATTTGTGGGACAGATACATTGAAGCAATCTTCCACTGGCTGTAACGCATCGGCATCAGGCTTCCGCAGTCATTGTCGATCGGCGCACGCCAGAAGTTCGGTTTCGGAATCATTTTGATCATCTCAACGCCGCCGTAACGGTACGATACGAGTCCGCCGTTCAGATCGGAGAACATCACATCAAAATTTTCGCCGCGCACACCAAAATCATGGTTGGAACGGATCACTTCAAATTTCGCCGGTTTTTCTGCTTTCGCCGGTGCTTCCACTTCATAAACACCCTGTCCGAATGCAACTTCATGGCCGCGCTTGCCCCATATGGTATCTTCTTTCAGGCGGAAGGAAACGGTCACCGCATACTCGCCCGGAAGGGTCTGTACGGCAATCGGAAGCTCCACTGTTTTTTCGGAAAGCGGCTCCACGGAAATTTCCATCGGCACTTCTTTCAGTTTCTTTCCTTCTTTTTCGAGAATTACCACGCAGTCAAACGCATCGGTATTCACAAACAGGTTCTTATTTTTTACAACTGCTTTGTCTTTCTGTACATCCACAGCAATGTTCTGATAGCAGAATTTTACTTCCTGCATCTTCGGGGAAGCATCGCGCTCGCCGCCGTATACAATACCATTTCCGCTGAAATTGTAATCGCATGGATGATCATCAAAGTCTCCGCCGTACGCCTGGAACTCTTTTCCGTAGCGGTCTTTTTTGTAGATTGACTGGTCGATATAATCCCAGATAAAGCCGCCCTGGAACAGCGGTTCTTCCTCGGCAAGATCCATATATTTCTTCATGGCGCCGCAGGAATTTCCCATCGCATGTGCATACTCACAGCAGACATACGGTTTTCTTCTGTCTTTCGACAAGAATTCACGGATTTCATTGACGGTGGTGTACATCCGGCTTTCCATATCGCTGGTGTCGTTGTATCTGCGGTCGTCATTAACTCCTTCATAATGAACGAGACGGGTCGGGTCCATTTTCCGGTATAACTGGGACATTTCAAAAATAACTTTTCCGCCAAACGATTCATTTCCGCAGGACCAGATCAGAATCGCCGGATGGTTTTTGTCTCTCTGATACATCGAATTGACACGGTCGAGCATACAGTCCATCCACTCCGGGCGGTCGCATGGTACAACACCGGAGAAATCTCCGCTTCGTACCGCATCCGTATCTCTCGTTCCATGGGACTCCATGTTGCACTCCGCGATCATGTAAAGACCGTATTCATCGCACAGATCATAAATGCCGACCGCATCCGGGTAATGGCAGGTACGGATTGCATTGATGTTGTTCTGTTTCATCGTCGTCAGGTCTTTGATCAGCTCTTCTCTCGAAACGACACGGCCGGATACGGAGCTGAACTCGTGGCGGTTGACGCCTTTAAAGACAACCCGCTTTCCATTCAGCATCATGATGTGGTCTTTCATCTCAAAGCGGCGGAATCCGACTCTCTGCGGAATCAGTTCCTGCACCGTTCCATCCTCTGCGGTGACTTCCAGCAGAAGATCATACAGCACCGGTGTCTCTGCGGACCACAGTTCCGGGTGATCGACTTTCAGAACAAACTGTGTTTCCCCATCCAGCACACCTTCGGTGCTCTGCAGTGCCGTTCCGTCTTTTAACAGGGTAATTTTTACCTTTCCTGTTCCGATCATTTTCGTATCAATGACCAGATCTGCCTTCGTAAACGTATCATCCAGCAGCGTCTGTACTTTCAGATCCGAAACGTGAACCTCCGGAATCGTGTACAGATACACATCACGGTAAATACCGGAGAAACGGAAGAAATCCTGATCCTCGCACCAGCTTCCGCTCGTCCATTTGAAAACCTGCGCAGCCAGTTTATTTTCGCCCTCTTTCAGATACGGGGTCAGTTCAAACTCGGACGGAGTAAACGTATCCTCGCTGTAGCCAAGGAACGTTCCGTTCAGCCATACGGCAATACCGCTCTCTGCTCCCTGGAAGGAAACAAAAAGCCGTTTTCCTTTCATCTGCTCCGGCACTTCAAAATATTTCACATAGGAAGCCGTCGGATTGAACCGCTCCGGAATCTCGCCCGGCTGGATCTCTTCTCTTCCTTCCCATGGGTACTGCACATTGGCATACTGCGGTGCGTCATATCCCTCCATCTGGATATGTGCCGGCACGCGGATATCGTCCCATTTTGTGCAGTCATACTCCGGTGTCTCGAATCCCGGAATCGTGCTCTCGTAGTTCTTTGCGTAATGGAATTTCCACAGTCCGTTCAGACTGTGACGGAAGTTTTCCACATGCTGCTCCATTTCTTCCACCGATCCATAATATCTGTGATCGGAATGCGCCGCCACCCGGTTTTCTCCATAGTACGTCGGGTCCTTCACTTTTTCATACTGAAATACACCCATTTTTATTTTCCTCCTTCTGGAATTTTGTTCTTTTTGATCTTTTGAAAAAAAGGTGGATATTCATCCAAATATCCACCTTTTCTGTTCGATTCTTTTTCTTATTTTACGGCACCTGTGATACCTTCTGTGAAGCTCTTCTGGAAGCAGAAGAAAATAATTGCTGTCGGGATCGTACAGATAAATACGCCGAGCATCAGCACACCATAATCTACAGTGTAGCCGCCGAGCAGGTTCGCTACCAGCATCGGCATGGTGATGGATTCATTGTTCTGTAAGATAACCTTCGGCCACAGGTAGTTGTTCCATGCGTTCATAAAGGTGATGATTGTTGCTGCCGCATACGTCGATTTCATGGTCGGCATATACATACGAAAGAAAATTCCTGTCTCGCTTAAGCCATCGAGTCTTGCCGCTTCGATGATATCGTGCGGGAAGGAACGGGAAGCCTGGCGGAACATCATGATCATGAACGGTGTTGAAATCGAAGGAAGCATGAAAGCTGCCATCGTGTTGACCATCTTTAGCTGGGAAAACATACGGAACATTGGGATCATGATGGCTGCGAACGGAATCATCATCGCAGTCAGAAGTACGGTAAATACCGCATCTTTTGCTTTATCATGATAGATCTCAAATCCATAACCGGCGATCGAGCAGACCAGAAGACAGAGAATGGTCAGCACCGTCGCATTCCGGAAGGAGTTGCACAGTGCAAGGCGCAGGTTCTGCTGCGCAATCAGCGCTTTAAAGTTGTCAATCAGATACGTACCCGGAATCAGTTTTCCGGCAATGACATCAATACTTCTGTTTGTAGACGCGCAGAACATATAGTACAGCGGAAAAACAGAAAGGATCGACGCTACCGTTAAAATCAGATACATGAAAAATTTCTTTGCTTTTCCCATTATCGCTCGTCACCTACTTTCATCTGAAGCAGTGCCAGAATGGCTACCATGATCAGGATCAGGATGGACATTGCTGCCGCATAGCCAAAGTTCGGGCTCTGTACAAAGGACATATTGTAAATATAATGAGACATGGTCATGGTTGATTTTCCAGGACCTCCGTTTGTCAGGTTCAGGGACTCATCGAACAGCTGCAGAGTACCGTTGGTAGAAGTAATTGTGGTCAGCAGAATCATCGGTTTTAACAGTGGAACGGTGATCTTGAAGAAAGTCTGCAGCGGCTTGCGCCGTCGATTTTGGCTGCTTCGTAGATCGAATATTCAATGTTCTGCATACCGGAGAGATAGAAGACCATGTTGTATCCGGTCCATCTCCAGATCAGGGCGATGATGATAACCGCACGGGCTGTCCACGCATTGGAGAACCACATGATCGGGTTCATGCCGAGGCCGCGGAGAACGGTGTTGATAAAACCGTCATTTGCAAACAGGGAACGGAAGATCATCGCGTAAGATACGAGAGATGTTGCGCACGGCAGGAAAATGCAGGTACGGAACAGTCCCTTAAAACGCAGATCTTTGTTGTTCAGCATGGAAGCAAACATCAGGCCGAGGATCAGCATGATCGGCACCTGAATAATCAGATAAAAGAAGGTGTTGCTTAAGGTCTGTTTAAAGGTCGGGTCTTTTAAAATACGGGCATAGTTTGCAAATCCGTTGAATTTTAGGTTGATGCCCATACCTGTCTGTAAAGACAGGATGAATGCCTGAATCATCGGATAAAAGCTCATCCATGCGATCAGGATCGTTGCCGGCATCAGGAAAGCCCAGCCGGTAAGATTCTGTTTTCTTTCCAAGTTCATTCCTTTTTTCTTCTGACTGCTCATGGAATCTTCCTTTCTTTTTTTACCTGGCGTGTGTTTGAAAAAATCTTTTTGCAGACAACATTTCATGTTCTCCTGCAGAAATCATTTTTCAAACACACACCGCATAGATACAGAACGGGCCTGCTTCTGTCTGTCCAGGAAGCAGACCCGTTTCTTATCGTCCTACTTTTTTATGTATTGCAGGATATCAGCCACCCATGTTGAACTCTACAGTTTCCTGTGCGGTCTGAAGTTCGCTGTCCATATCTGCTCCTGTCTGGATGATATTGGAAAGTGCGGTTCCGACAGCATCACGTGCATCGTAGTAGAATGCTCCAGTGATGTTGGATGGAGTCTTGGTTGCGAAATCAACGATCTTTGCGTAAACCGGGTCATCGCTGAAGAATGCAACTGGCTGTGCATATGCTTCGGAATCTCCTGCCGGTGCCCAGGTTGCCAGAGCGCCTTTTGCGATGATATCATCGTAAAGAGCTGTGCTGCCTGCGAAGGTAGATTTCATAAAGTCAATGGCAAGATCCTGTTTTTTGCAGTTGGAAGAAATTGCCCAGGAAGAACCACCGTTGTTGGAGTAGTTGGTTGCTCCGTCAACGCCGTCCAGTTTCGGCATATTGGTGATTGCCCATTTGCCGGACTGATCTTCATTTGCTGTGATGGAAGCCATGATCCAGCATCCGTTGATAACGCCTGCTGTAGTTCCGTTGTTGATGGATGCGATGTACTGATCCCAGTCAGTAACCTCTACAAGAGTGCCATCTTTTACCATCTGGCTGTAAATCTCAAGGATTGGTTTCAGTGCTTTGTTGTCTACGATGTTGACAGATCCATCTTCGTTGAAAAGGGACTCACCGCAGGACTGCAGCATTTCCATAACAAGGTCCGGAGATCCGGCCTGAGATGTCAGGATCGGCTGGCCTGTTTTCTCTTTGACAACTTTTGCTTTCTCCATAAAGTCATTCCAGGTGATATCTGTGAAATCATCTACGGTGAAGCCTGCCTGCTCCAGCATATCAGTACGCAGGCACTCGATAACGGCACCATTGTCGAACGGAATTCCGTAGTTCTTCCCATCCAGAGTAGAGTAAGCAACTTTTGCGGATGAGAATTCGCTGAAATCAATTCCGGAATCGGTCAGATCGGTGAAGATGTCCGGATAGTTGGTTGCATATTTCTGGAAGGAGTTATCCTGCATCAGGAAGATATCCGGCAGAGTGCTTAAGTCTCCTGCGGAAACTGCTGTGGTCAGACGGGTTTCAATGTCGTCGGACTGTACTTCGCTGACTTCTACTTTGAATCCTTCGTGATCCTGTGCATAAATTTCAGCTGCTTTCTTGATCGCGTAAACGTTGAAGTTCGGGTCCCAGGTCCATACGGTTAAGGTGTTGTCATCATCAGAGCTGCCCTCTACTACGTCGCTGCTCTCTGATTTTGCAGTGGTTTCACTTGCTGCTGATGCATCGTTTCCGCCGTTGCTGGAACTTGTTGTAGTTCCTCCGCTGGAACCACATGCAGCCAGTCCAAATACCATTGCTGATGCCATTACGATTGATACAATTTTTCTTTTCATATTGCACATCCTCCTTAAGATGTTATTTTACAACCGGAACCTCCGCACTTTTTACAGCGCAGAAATTTTTTGGTTGTTTTGTACATTTTTTATGTTTTTATTCCCTCAACATGTACAAAGTATAACATATTTCCCGTCGTTTGTGCGCATTTTTAACTCTATACTATGCATTTTCAACCATTTATATGCATTTTGACGGACATCACCATCCTTCCTGTGTTTTTATATCAAAATTCAACAATTTTCGTTCATAATGTTCCGGTGCACTTCGCCACTGCTGTGGAGATACACCAAGAATCCGGCGGAAATTACGGTTAAATGTAGAAATTGTTGTGAATCCGCTTCGCATTGCAATCTCATTTACAGAAATATTTGTTTTCCGCAGTTCCTTACATGCCGCCCGGATCCGGACCCAGTTAATGTACTCAACCGGCGTCATCCGCATGGATTCCTGAAAAATACGGCGCAGATGTGTTTCGCTGATATGACATACCTCTGCCAGCTCCTCAATTCGAAGAATCTCTTTATAATTTTCTCCAATATAATCCAGCGCAGGCAGAATCAGAGCGATACTGGCATCATCTACAATAGAATTCTTTTCCTGCTCCTCGTCCCTTTCATTCCATCTGGCAATCTGCATCAGAAGCGCTCTGGTCAGTCCTTTCACTTCCTCGAGATAAAATTCCCGTTTTTCACCCATGCATTTAATGATCAGTTTGATCATCTCCGCGACCTCCGGCCTTTCCTCATTTTTCACAAAATGGGCCTTCTGGTTAATACGCGCAATCAGCTTTTGTGCCATGCGCATATTGCCCTTATACAGCTCTGTAATAAATCCTTCCACATCCACAAACACCCATGCCCAGGAACATACACTGTTTTCTTTTGAGTTTGTTGTATGCGGAAAGTTTTTCGGCACCACCGTAAACATACCGCCATGATACGGCAGTTCCTCATCTTCCAAAACAATCGTTCCCTCACCGTAATAGCAGAAACCGATCTCCATCAGGTTATGAAAATGCAGATAATCAATCTGGTACCCATAATTCTGCAACCATTTTTCTCCCTGCAGCACCAGCACCGGGCATTTTTCCGGCACTTCGTAATAGCGGTATTCCATTCTGGGCTTTTTCTTTCTGCTCATATCCGTACCTGCTTATTCTACTTTTTTCTGAATCATCGCCAGAAACACGAGCGGTTCTTCCCCTGCGCAGGAAACCGCATGGCCGCTGCCGTCCTCGCAGAACGTCGTCATGCCCGCCTGCACCGGGTAGGTTTTGTCGTTATCCTGATACATACCCGCACCGGACAGGATGTGATACGCTTCTGTCTCCCCATGATGCTCATGATACGGAAGCTCATCACCCGGTAAAATCGTTACTTTTGCAAAGAGTGTCACCTTTCCGGAAAGGCGTTCGCCCTCCAGCAATTTTTCTGTTGTGTGTCTGTCTGCCATTGTTCATGTCCTCGTTTTCGTAATCTTTTTTTGTTTTCCCTGTCTCCATCCTACACCAAATAGCGTAAGATTCGATCTTCTCTGTGTTTTTATTATATTCTCTGCTTCACCGGAAGACAATGAGATTCACCAAAAACGAGCAACTTTTTTCCGTCAGCCTACAATCTTTCCTCTGTCAATCTCCACCGTCGTATCGCACAGTGCTGCAATGTCTTCCCGGTTGTGGCTGGCAAGAAGAATGGTTTTTCCTTCGTCTTTCAGTTTCAAAAACAGCTGCCGCATCTCCTGCACGCCCTGGTTGTCGAGACCGTTCATCGGTTCATCCAGAATCAGAAGGGAAGGTTCCTCCATAATCGCCTGTGCAATACCGAGACGCTGGCGCATGCCGAGCGAATACTTGCCGACATGCTTTTTCGCTTCCGGATCCAGTCCGACTTTTCGGATGGCCGCATCGATCTCCTTTTTTCCGATCTTCCTGCGGATGCCGGCGAGAAACTGCAGATTCTGTCTGGCACTGTAGCCCGGAAGAAAGCCCGGTGTCTCGATGATGGCGCCAATACTCTCCGGCGCTTCGATCTCTTTCCCAATCTGTTTTCCATCCACAAAAACCGCTCCATCGTCCACCCGGAGAAATCCGCAGATGCATTTGAACAGTACCGTCTTCCCACTTCCGTTTCTTCCGATCATTCCGTGAATTTTTCCTTTTTCGAAGCTCAGGCTGATCCCGTCCAACGCCGCGTAGCTGCCAAACTTTTTTGTCACGTTTTCTATTCTTATCTTTTCTTCCATTCTTTCAGATTTCCTCCACAAAGTTCAGATCCTTTTTCCGGATCCCGAGATACGAAAGGATCGTGCATGCGCCGATGACAATCGCAAAGACACTGTAAACATATGCCATCGACGGCCCGTTTCCATATCCCTGCCACTTGTAGCTCGCAATATTCATCCAAAGCGGCGGCGCGCAGTAATAGCCGATTGTGATGCTGGAAAATTTGCTGAGCAGAAGCGCAGTGAGTGCGATGCCGCAGTTGATGACGATTCCAAATCCCCTGTGTACCAGAAAATTTCCGGCATAACTCACAACGCCTGTCATAACCGACAGGCACCAGATCGCAAGCATTGTGAGTCCCATTGCCTCCTGCGGCGAAAATCTCGAAAGGATCAGATAATCCAACGGTTCCTGGTCAAAGGTATATGCCGCATTCGTCTGAGCCAGCGTACTGATCACCTTCCCCCATCCGGTTTCCCACCCTACATTCGGAAACACAAGCAGTACCGGAATCATACTTAAGCATATGGTGTAAAAAAAGGAAACAACCACAATGTACAGCATGTTTCCCCAAAACCAGCTTTTCCGCCCGGCCCGCAAAATCTGCCACCCGCTGTTCGGTTCCAGAAACGGAGCATCACAGAAAAGCAGCAGAGCCCCAAGAACAATGATAATCTGGTCTCCATTATATCTGGTCATAAACGGCAGCATCCAAAAAGTCACATCAACTCCGGTCTGCTCGCAGAAGCCTCGAATACCCACCGTCATTACATGAAAAAGGATCGCAATCCACAACAGCGCAACATAAAACCGTGGTGTTGTGAATGTTTTCCGCAAACGTATCTGACATACCCGAGGCTCATCCGTATTCTATCCATTCTGCGCCCTCCTCTTTACCACTCGCACGAAAATTACACCTTCCATTCCTGTCAGAATAAGGAAATAACCAGCTATCACAAAAAAATCCTTAAAATTCCGGATACTTCCCCCATGGAGCTGGTACCATCTCATCTGGCCCGGCAGCTGCAGCGCTTCTGCTACAAGCTGGCTTGCATAATAAAAAAGAGCCGGTGTGCTGACCAGCACAAACAGATTTTTTATTTTTCCCGATATCATAAGCGCAAAAACTGCCATAAATGCATACTTGACAGCCTCAACTCCAAATCTTGCGGCAAGGTAAAACGGCAGAACGAGTCCATTTCCATAGCTTAAACTGCCTGTTAATGTTTCAAGCTCTTCTTTTTTTATCCACGGTATTTTTAATGCCAAAACGCCATAAACAACTGCCATTCCCAGAAAAATACTGATCACAGAACCGAAAAAGGCAACCACCAGATGCGACCAGCAATATGCTGTTCTCCCTATGCGTGTCTCAATGCATCTAAGATAGCCATTTCTGCTGTCTTCCCAATAGCTCAGCGCAAACGGCAGCACAGCCAGCACAGAAAACACTTCAAAAAATGCCCCCACACCATGACTGCTGACAACCAGGTAATATACCGATGCATTCCACCGGCTCTGCATTGCTTCCTGACTGATGTTTAACACGGTAACCAGCATCGCACCTGCGATGGCAAAATAAAATTTTCCTGATAAAAACATTCTTTTAAAATCCATTTTTATCATTCGAAAAAAATTCATGAAAGATCACCTTCTTGTCCTTCCGCAACAATCTCTTATCCTCTTCGTCTTTTAAAAAGATGTGACCCGCTTAGCCCGGAGTCACATCTTCCGCAAAACAATTTATTCTTTGAGTAACTCGTAAATCTCAGACAAACTCACCCTGCAATTTCCCGTCCATCCAGTGCATTGATGTAAACATACTGTTCGATCTCATCTTCTATAAATCGAAACTGCCACGCAGGAATCATATCACACATCCAATGCCCTGTTTCATTTCTTCCCGTTGTCATCGGGTAATAAATCAGTTTCATCTGATTCAGCGTAATCGGCTCTGCAATTGCCAAATCATACTTATTTCTCAGCGTTTCCAAAATAATATCTTTTTCCGCAAGAGATACCGGTTCCTTTTCCCGAATAGCATAGTGATTAACTGCTTGAAGATATTGAATTCCGCCCTCCGTTATAACAGCCTGTATTTTAGATGACGGAATATAAAGATCATCCTGCCGGTTAATTTCATTGCATAATACAGGAACCCCATTCAGATAACCCTGAAAAAACAACAGGAAACAATCATCTGCTTTTGACCACTCATATTTCTGAATCTTCTGAGGCTTTAGCAATTCTCCATTCTCGATTGCCTGTTCCATTAATTCCTGCTGTTTTTCCATCTGTTCATACGAAAAACTGTATTTACTGGTCAATTCAACTTTTTCCCAGTCTCCAATCCATCTAACAAACTCTTTTCCTTCCTCTATCAGCTTTTCTTCGTCTTCCAATGAAATTTCCTGCTCATTGTCTCTGACCAAAATCCCTTCACCATAGGCTGATGTAATATATTCAACAGGCAAATTATAATAAACTTTTTTTCCTTCTTCCGTTTCCACTCCTAATATATTGCTGACAGACACCGTTCCATTTTGATTTTTTAATTGTTCGCCAAGTATTCCCTCATACGAATAACAAACGTCCGGCTCTCCTGTGTCTCCTTTTCTTGTTTCCAATCCACTTTCCGGAATTTTCCCAAGTATTTTATTGAACACACTTTCTCCTTGAAATCCATCCACTTCTATCACACATTTTTCAAACTCATTCCATTTTTTGTCCGGCATGTCAACAATCGCATCAATTTTGGCCTGACTGCCAAGCTGAAAACGGATGTGCTCACCATTGCTTAATTCCTGATCATTTTCAGGTGTCACATTTGTTTCCGTTTCATCATTGCTGATAGAACTATTCCGTTCTTCTCCATTTTCCTGTTTTTCTACCTGCTGCAAATTTTCTGACTCATTTCCCATATTCTGACAACCTGTAAAGAACAGTAATATTACCATAATTCCCAATACTTTCTTTCCCATATATCCCCTCTTTTCAAAATTTCGTTCTTTCTCTTCTGTTACTCGAAGCATAGCGAAATTTTTCTCCATCGTCAACGGATCTGGGATATCATGCTCTATCTGGGATAATCAGTACAGATAGCAAAAAATAAAACTTTGTTCTTTGAAATCCGCATTCTTTTTGCTTCCTTCATACAAATAAAGTCTTTTTTATTACGTTTTATCTTATTTTATCGGAAATACTGCCTCTGCGCAAAACAAATCTCCTGTCTCATAATACTTTAACGCGCCACCTACCTTTTGCATCGTCCGTTTTACACTTTTGTGCCCAATCCCGTGGCTGCTTGTATCTTTCTTCGTCGTATTCAAACTTGAATTTTCATTTAAAACAGATTTTTCTATTTTGTTTTGAATCTCCAACCGAAGATATCCCATTTTTTCCTCTACAAAAATTATAATTTCTTTCTTCTCTGTAACTTTCCGCTCTGCTTCAATCGCATTATCCATGAGATTTCCAAACACAGAGCAAAATTCCAAATCATCAATTCCTTCCATTTTGCTCAGAATCGTACACTTCACATCTACTTTTTCACTTCTCGCAAGAGTAATTTTTGTATTAATCATAGAATCCACATAACTGTTTCCTGTCTGAATTAGTGTCTGCACATCTTCAATTTTCTGATTAATTTTTTCCCATACCTTTACCATTTCCGACTGCGGCATGGTCTCCATTGCCTCTTGCAGAGGTAAAAGATAATTTTTCAAATCATGTTTAAATTCTCGTAATTCTTCATTACTTCTCTTAATAATTTCCATACTTTCCTTTGAATATTTCTCTTTTTCTTTCATCAGTTCATATTCTAGCTTTGTTTGATTATCCTTGCTCATTTGCTGTACTATAAAGTACATAATCAGGCACATCAGCCAGATACAGCATACGCACAGCAAAATCCATTTCTGTTCCTGCATCTGCACACTTGGCAGATCTCTTACTACCAAAATAATAGTATTTCCCGCAATAATTGAGAAAACAAGGTTGCATCCCATGACAATCCATTGCCAGCTTATCAGATTCTCTCGTTCAAACAAAAGACTATTTAGTAATTTACCAACAAAAAAATAAGAAATTTTTGATAATAGCATGATCGCAATTCTTACTGTATCCTGATCTTGAATAAACGATGCAACACTTTCTTGAAGGATAAAACTGCCGCCGAAAAGGATCGCTGTGTTTACCATCATCAATACTGCTCTCGCAACTACCGCTGCAGTAACCTTTCTCAGAACACTTCCCTGTGTACCCACCATCAAATAGACAAAAAGCCAAATCAATGTGATCCACATTTCCCACCTGTCATATAACGCAGGATACTTTTCCAACGCAGGAAAGATTAGCCCAAATAGCACTGCAATTCCCCACAAAATTTTACCTTTTTTCCCTTTGGGTTTCTGCTGCATAAAATCCATGCAGAATTCCAACAAAAGTATGTTTTCCCAAACAGAAATTGCAAGTTCAAAAACCTTCCAAAATGTTGCACTCATTCCATCACCACTCCCATAATTTTCATTCGAACCTGATTCAGATAATTTCTGCTGACAGGAATGCTTTTCCCGTTCAATAGCAGAAGTTCTTTTTCGCGCAACCGATATACATAGTTCATGTTAACCAAATATCCTTTATGTGTCCTTACAAATTTATGCGCTTCTAGTTTTTTCTCCGCTTCTGACATTTTCATTCTTACACGAATCGCCTCATCCCTCGTATCTTTTTCCCGATAGAAAAGCAGATAGTTCTTCTCGCTCTCCACAAACCAGATATCACGCAATGCAAGTTTTACACTCTGACGCCCTGTCTGCAGTTCTATTTGGGGAACTTTCTTTCCTGCCTTTTTCTGCAGTTCCAGCAACTGCGGCTCCAGTTCCTCATCCAGATGTGCCTTGCGGATAAAAAAGAATGGATGATACACCAATGACTGAAACACCAGATCATCCTTATTCGATACAAACACAATACAACATTCTCTGTTCCACTTTTTCAGATACGATGCAACCTCAAATCCATTCACTTCCGGCATATCGATATCAATAAAAAAAACAGAAATCTCATCAAGATTTTTGATTCCTTCCAGCATCTCCTTCGCAGATACGTAGCACTCCATTTTCACTGCAATCTTATGTTTCTGACATAAACCTCGAATTCTGATTTCCAGTTTATTTAAAAACACTTTATCATCATCACATAAAATTAAATTCATTATTTTCCCCCGTGCTTCTTATCGAAGATTCTACTTCTCAATAGCATACCAAATTTTTTCTTTTCTCTCAAGTAACCTGGGATAACATGAATGATCTGGGACAAACATCAGATCATTCTGCTCTGAGAGCTTTTTTGCCTGACGGGAAAATGTAACGAGATTTTCCCTCGAAAAAAAACAACACCTGAACCGTTTTGCCAACTCAGGTGTTGTTACAATAAATTTATATCGCCCGCAAAGGCTGTTACGCAACTATATCCTCAAACTGCGAATTGTAAAGGTTTGCATAGAACCCATTCTTCGCAAGCAGTTCTTCATGGTTGCCCTGCTCGATGATATCTCCGTCCTTCATGACAAGAATCAGATCCGCATCACGAATCGTGGACAGCCGATGGGCAATGACAAAGCTTGTTCTACCCTTCATCAGGTTATCCATTGCTTTCTGGATCTCGATCTCTGTTCTGGTATCAACGGATGAGGTCGCCTCATCGAGAATCAGGATCTTATTGTCTGCAAGAATTGCTCTTGCGATCGTCAGAAGCTGTTTCTGTCCCTGGGATACATTGCTTGCATCCTCATTCAGCTCCATCTGGTAGCCGCCCGGCAGGGTCTGAATGAAATGGTGTGCCCGCGCAGCCTTCGCCGCTGCAATAACCTCCTCATCCGTGGCATCGAGCCGGCCGTAGCGGATATTTTCCATGATACTGCCCTTGAACAGCCACGTATCCTGCAGCACCATACCAAAGGCATCGCGAAGCTCTCTGCGGTTGAAATCCCTGATATTGTGGTCATCCAGAAGAATGGCTCCGCTGTTTACATCATAATAACGCATCAGCAGCTTAACCATCGTCGTTTTTCCTGCTCCGGTCGGGCCGACAATGGCAATTTTCTGACCCGGTTTTACCTTCGCGCAGAAATCATGAATGATGATCTGGTCCGGATTGTATCCGAACTGTACATGATCAAAGGTTACTGCTCCTGTTACTGTCTCAATGTCAGCCGGATTTTCCGTGGTCTGATCCTCTTCCTCTTCGTTCAAGAATTCAAAGACACGCTCGGATGCCGCCGACATCGACTGTACCATGTTGATCACCTGCGCAATCTGCTGGATTGGCTGGGTAAAGTTTTTTACATACTGGATGAATGCCTGGATATCACCGATTGTAACCACGTTTCGGATTGCCAGCAGACCTCCGGTCAGTGCCACACAGGCGTAACCCAAATTCCCGACAAACATCATAATCGGCTGCATCATGCCGGATAAAAACTGCGATTTCCATGCGGAATCATAGAGAATGCTGTTGGTTTTCTCGAACTCCTCAATGGTATCCTTTTCACGGTTAAATGCCTTAATTACAAGGTGGCCGCCGTAAACCTCCTCAACCTGTCCATTGATGTGACCCAGATATTCCTGCTGGTCACGGAAGAATTTCTGGGATTTTTTCGTCACCAGTCCGATCAGCCCCATAGAAATCGGCAGGATCACAAGTGCGATCAGCGTCATCAGCGGGGAGATACTCAGCATCATGATCAGAACGCCGACCAGTGTTGCCACGGATGTGATGATTGTGGTAATGCTCTGATTCAGTCCCTGACCCAGTGTGTCGACATCGTTGGTAATGCGTGAGAGCACTTCGCCATAGGTGCGACTCTCAAAATATTTCATCGGCATGCGGTTGATTTTCTCCGAGATTTCCTTCCGGAGACGATAGCATACC
This sequence comes from Blautia sp. OF03-13, assembly GCF_003460685.1. NCBI lineage: Bacteria > Bacillati > Bacillota > Clostridia > Lachnospirales > Lachnospiraceae > Blautia > Blautia sp. OF03-13. The sequence goes on from NZ_QTVR01000004.1 coordinate 18,828, forward strand.
TTCTGGGTAACGCCGGTCATAATCCAGCCCTGGATGAAGCTGAACAGAGCGCTCATCAGATACAGGCCAAGGGTAAACAGCAGAATTTTTCCGATTTTTGTAAAGTCAATGCTGCCTGTCCCTCTGATTTTTTCCATCAGTCCCTCGGACAATGCCGTTGTTGCTTTTCCGAGGATTTTTGGTCCCGCAACGTTGAACACGGTCGAACATGCGGCACAGAGCATAACGACAAAAATCGCAATTTTATATTTTCCGATGTACTGTGCAAGCTGTTTGATCGATTTTTTCAGATTTTTCGGCTTCTCGCCCGGCTGCATACCGCGGCCCATGCCTCCCATCGGTCCTCTTTTGCGCGGCTGCTGATTTCTCTTGTCACTCATGGTCAGCCACCTCACTTTCTATTCCAAGCTCCTTTGCCGAGAGCTGGGATTTTGCAATCTCCTGATAAACCTTACAGTTCTTCAGCAGTTCTTCATGTGTTCCTTTTCCGACAACCTTTCCGTCATCGAGCACCAGAATCTGCTCCGCATGGAGAATTGTACTGATTCTCTGTGCCACGATGATCACAGTGCTGTCTTTGACATTCTCCGCCAGTGCTTTTCGAAGCGCCGCATCCGTTTTCAGGTCAAGTGCAGAAAAGCTGTCATCGAAAATAAAGATTTTCGGATCCTTTGCAATCGCACGCGCAATCGCCAGACGCTGTTTCTGTCCGCCGGACACATTTGTTCCGCCCTGGGAAATCGCGGTCTCATATTTATCATCTTTTGCTTCAATAAACTCTGTTGCCTGCGCAATCGCTGCTGCTTTTTCGATCTCGGCATCGGTTGCATTTTCTTTTCCGAAGCGCAGGTTCGATGCGATCGTTCCCGAGAACAGCACACCTTTCTGCGGTACAAAGCCAATCTCGTCTCGCAGATCCTTCATGGTAATGTTTCGGATATCTTTCCCATCCAGGGTAATCTCTCCGCCCGTCACATCGTAAAGACGCGGAATCAGGTTTACCAGCGTTGATTTTCCGCAGCCGGTACTGCCGATAATTGCCGTTGTCTTTCCCGGCTCCGCCACGAAATCAATGTCATGCAATACATCCTCTTCTGCTCCCGGATACCGGAAATTGACATGGCAAAAGCGAACAACACCATTGTGTACGTCTAATTTTTCCGGCGTTTCGGCATCCTGAATCGAAAGCTCTGTCCGGACAACCTCGTCGATACGGCCTGCGGCAACCGCAGCACGCGGCAGCATGATAGACATCATCGTCAGCATCAGGAAGGACATAACAATCATCATGGCATAGGTAATGAACGCTGTCATTGCGCCGACCTGCATCGTACCCTCATTGATTCTGTGTGCACCAAACCAGACAATTCCTACGGTCAGTACATTCATAATCATCATCATGCCGGGCATCATAAAGGTCATGACACGATTGGTAAACAGTGTCGTCCCGGTCAGCTCCCGGTTTGCCGTATCAAAGCGTTCTTCTTCTTTATCCTCTCTTCCGAATGCACGGATAACGGAAAGTCCGGTCAGGATCTCACGGGAGACCAGATTGATGTTATCTACCAGCTTCTGCATCTGTTTGAATTTCGGCATTGTAATAGATACAAGCAGCATGACATAGCTGATAATCACAATAATTGCCAGTACGATAATCCAGCCCATGCCGGCCCCTGTTTTTACCACCTTGACCACACCGCCAATACCAAGAATCGGCGCATACGCAATCATGCGCAGCAGCAGCACCGATACCATCTGGATCTGCTGGATGTCATTGGTACTTCGCGTAATCAGAGATGCGGTGGAGAATTGATCCATTTCCGCATTGGAAAACCCGACAACCTTTTTGAACACCTGATCTCTCAGATCACGACCGATTCCGGCAGCGACACGGGATGCAAACAGTCCGACAAAAACCGTTACCACACCCATCAGAAGTGCCATGCCGACCATCTTAAGACCCGCCGTCAGAAGATACGACTTCTGAATCCGGTCGATATCAAGTCCCGCCGCTTTATCTGCGGAAACCGCATAGGCAATTCCCATCGATTTTACCAGCGAGCTTCCCATCGTATCGAGCGTTTTTTCCATGCTATCGCGCATCGAAAGCACGTCATCCTTCTCCATCTGTCCACTCTCGAGCATAGACGCAAAAATCGGACGGACATCTACGCAGGTCACTTCCACCTTGTTTCCATCCTCATCTTCTTTTTCCTGCCGGAAGCTCTTCAGCTCCACATGCATCATCTCTCCGATCTGCCCTATCGTCATGTTTTCAAACACGGACGCATCCTGACCGGTCTGCTGTGCCATGAGCTGTTTGAAGGTGGTTTCCTCCATCGCACCCATCTGGTAATTCATAAGGAGTGCAACGGTCAGCGTTTCATCCGCTGTATCTAGTTCTTTTTCGGAAGCTTTGTTCCGCTCATAATAGCTGTTCTTTTTCGTATAAAGGCTCTCCCACAAGTCTGCCTCATCATCCGTCATGATGAACTTTGCTGTCTGAAATTCTTCCTCTTTGATCCTTTTGGGCGTAACGTGCTCAACACCGCTGTTCTGAATGCCCACATCAATAATATCGGATGTGTACGACGGGAGCGACAGGTCGCACCACGCCTGGACAAACAAAAGCATAAGAATCACAAGAATCGATTTCCAGTACGGGATCATGTTCTTGAAAATCTTACTCATTTTTTCCCCTTTCTGTCTTTTTTTGTGTACCAGCTTGCCGGCACACTAATTCTGTCGTTTTCGGGTGTCAATTTCTTTTTCTGCGATCTCATAGATACGATCCAGATAATCAACCAGCTGATCTATATCCTCTTCCTTTAACTGTGACATCACAGAGCAGCCAAAGTCCTGCATTCTGTCCCGTACCTCTTCCCCCTTTTTCCAGCCCTTCTCTGTCAGACTGATATACGTATTTCTGCGGTCTTTTTTGTCAACGCTCCGCTCTACATATCCTTTTTCTTCCAGTCCGCGCAGTGTGCGCGACACAGCCGGCGGAAGTGTTTTGGTCTTCGCCGCCAGCTCTGAGCTTGTAATTTTTCCGTTTTCTCCCATTTGCAAAATCGCACCCATAACGGAAAATTCGGAACTGCTGAGTCCCGGAATCAGGTCTGATACGTTCAGTTTTTTAAACTGGTGCACCGCACGAAACAGTTTTTCAAATGCATCCTTCATATTATCCCCCTCCTTTTTGTGCAAATACTTAACAGTGTTATTTATTTACGCGTGTTAAATAATAACACCGGCAAATTTCCATGTCAAGAAATTTGCCGGTGTTTATGTTTTTTTTAGAATTTACGCTACTCAAATAGAATTTGACAAACGCTGCCATTTTGTTTAGATTAGAAGCAAATACGAAAGGACATCTTCATTCCCATGCCAGGTTTTATTTTACATCTCACCGCAGCCCAAATGCTGTTAAAGCACCTCCCGTCCCACCCGGATTTTCCATATCCGATTTCATCGGTAAATGATTTTCTGATCGGAAATCTTCTGCCGGATGCGACGCAGCAGAAAGAATCCTCCCATTTCCGCGATCCGCTTTACCGCGAAAAAATGATGGTATTCCCGGATCTTACACGGTTTACAGCGAAATACCGTTCACTTCTGCCAGATTCGAGCGCACTGGGATATTATTTTCATCTTTATATTGACCGGAAATTTTTTAAGGATTTCATTCCTCAGATTGTGGAATTTTATAATGCGGATGGGGAAATTACAGATATGAGAGATGAGATTGCAACGGTTTATATCAAAAAATCGCGGACATCCATTCCTTTTTCCAGATATCTCACGGAGGAGTATTATTACGGGGACTATACACGAATGAATACATATCTTGTCAACCGCTATTGCATCCCGCTCGATCTCAATCCTAACGTCACGAACCCTGGAATCACAGAAATTCAATATGAGAACGTCCAACAGGTACTTGACCTCCTCCATCACTTCCTCTCCGTCCCGCCGGAAGCTGCGCAGGATCTGAAGGTCTTTCCGCTTGAAGAACTGCTTGCGGCACTGGAGCAATATGTAGAAGAGTTTTTGGCTGTGCCGAATAAGTATATTCCATAATTTTCCATTTAAAAAGGAGCAGAACCCACACCAGATTCCGCTCCTTTTTCAGAATGTAATTTTTTCGTTTCCTCTTACACTACATCTTGAACGATCCATTCTCTGTCATCCGTATCCATTTGTTTTTTTCTTCGATATTCCGTTGGTGTCCTCCCATAATATTTCTTAAATGTCTTGCAAAAATAATCCATATTTTCAAATCCCGTCTCGCCGGAAATTACAGTTATCTTTTTCTCCGTCGTGGCCAGAAGCTTTGCAGCCTCCTGCAGACGATACTTCACCAGATAATGCACCGGCGTATCGTGAAGATATCTTCGGAACAGATTCAATGCCGTACTCTTGCTCACCATAGCCTGCCCGGCAATATCCTCCAAGGTAAGATTCTGTCGGAAATTTTGATGAATATATTGCATCATCAGCTGTGTTCTTCCCTGTGAGGATGCCGTATTTTCTCTTTTTTTCTGCAGCACTTCCGAATCCATGTGCAAATAAAGCAAGTGCCACAATTCCTGCGTCAGAAATAAAGTAACCAGTTCCCGGTCTTTGTCTGATTCCTGCGCTTTGAGAATTTTCTGCATGAGCTCCAGTGCTTCTGCCTGCCATTTTATTTCCCTGCAAAAGACAATGCAGTCCACCTTACACGCCTGTATCGGTGCAATGTATTTTTTGTAAATCAGGCTGTCTGCCGAAGCGAGAAATGTCGGTTTCAGAACGAAATTTGGCACAATCGCATGGCCTTCAGAAAAATAGCGATGCAAAATCTTTGAGTTAATAAAAATGCCCGTTCCCTGTCCCAGTGAAAACTGCTTTTCGCCAACCCAGAAGGTTGCTGTTCCCTCCTGTACAAAAACAAACTCAAACTCCACATGCCAGTGCCATTCTACACAATGAAAATCAAACAACGCAAGATCGTCGTAATACAATTGAAACGGATATTCACTGTTTCCATGCTGTATCGTTTCCATCATGGTTTCATCCGTTTGGATCTTGCTATAAAATGTATTAAATTCCATCTTTCCCCGCCTCCGTTTTTCAGGCACGCCCCTCTCTATTTTACGATATTATACAATAAACAGACGATATATTCCAGTGAAAGCGACACTATTTTACGTTATTATACAAAAAGAATCGTTGTCGCTCCATGGAACACGGTGAACGGCAACGAAACGAACACTACGGCCGCAGCAGTTCTGCCATTTTAAAAAACGGAGTATATCATCATGAAAAAGAACTACCACAAAACCTTAATTGCCTGTTATCTTGGATTTATCACGCAGGCAATTTCTGCAAATTTTGCACCTTTACTATTTCTTACCTTTCACAGAACTTACCATATTTCTCTTGGAAAAATTGCGTTTATCTCGACAGTATTCTTTTTCACACAACTTCTTGTCGATTTGTTCTGTGCCAGATATGTCGATAAAATCGGTTATCGCAGGTGTGTCGTTGCTTCTGAAATTCTTTCCGCCTGCGGCCTGATTGGACTTGCCTTTCTGCCCAATATTCTGCCAAATGCCTATGCAGGAATTTTGCTCAGTGCCATGATCTATGCCGCCGGAAGCGGACTGATTGAGGTTCTTGTCAGCCCAATCGTAGAGGCTTGTCCGTTTGACAATAAGGACAGCGTTATGAGTCTGCTTCACTCCTTTTACTGCTGGGGGTCTGTAGGCGTCATCTTACTCTCCACTGCTTTTCTGGCAGTTTTTGGTATGGAACGCTGGCCGATCCTCGCATGTATCTGGGCTGTACTTCCACTGTACAATACGTTTAATTTCCTTTCCTGCCCGATTGAATCACTCACCGGAAGCGAAGAAGGACTTACCATTCGTCAGCTGTGCCGTCTTCCCATTTTCTGGATTTCCCTTGTTCTTATGGTCTGCGCCGGAGCAAGCGAGATTTCGATGGCGCAATGGGCTTCCGCTTATGCCGAGTCTGCATTAGGTCTCTCAAAAAGCATTGGAGACATTGCAGGACCGTGCCTGTTTGCTGTGATGATGGGCATCAGCAGAACCTTCTATGGTAAATACGGGGAAAAAATTGACTTAACAAAATTTATGATCGCATCCGGTACACTTTGCCTGATCTGTTATCTGGCTGCAGCTCTCGCACCATATCCTCTTTTAAATCTTACAGGCTGCGTTGTGTGTGGTTTCTCCGTAGGAATTATGTGGCCGGGAACCATCAGTATTTCATCCTCTAAAATTCCACTCGGCGGAACTGCACTGTTCGCACTTCTCGCCATGGCCGGAGATATGGGCGGTTCCATTGGCCCATTTGTTATTGGATTTGTCACACAAAACACCGGCGACGATCTGAAGGCAGGTATGCTGGCCGGCTGCATTTTCCCTGCTGTACTGATTTTGTCTGTTTTTCTGCTCCGACAAAGGAACGCAGAGCAAAAATAAGCACCGAAGAGATACTGTAACGTGTCTCAGACACAGGAGCCGGACAGTCCGACTCCTTTTTTCATGTCTCTGCAATATTTCTCACAACTCCCGAAAACAGAATCGATCCGTCCTGCCCCGTGACAAGAAACAGGAATGGACGATCCAGTACAAAGTCGATTTCGTCGTCCGGTATTTCTGCTGCGGCTTCTGAAACGCCAAGTTCTGTATACGCTGCTCCGGTTACTCCGTTTTCGTCGATTTCAAGCATGGCGGCGTGGTCTGCTTTGCTCAGGTATAAATTCTCTTTGTCCCCTGTTAATGGGCTGAAATCTGCCAGATCTGCATCCAGCGCATCCGTTACACCTAGTGCGCGCACCGTTTCGATCAGGTCTGTTTTTTCCGATACTTTAAATTTAGGAACAGACAGGTTCACCATAGGGGAATACCAGTTATCACTGCTTTCATCCCGCCGTATAACCTTCATCAGATCCGGATCCGATACCAGTTCATTGACATCGGTATTTTCATCCGGAAGCAGGAAATACATGGAGCCGCTGTCCTGAAGGCTAAGGCTGACTGCACGGAAATGTTCGCCCTGGTAGACATCCATCCATTCCGTTTTCTTCATCATGTCCACAGTGGTATCTCCCGCAGCTCCGTGGAAGGTTTCCTTCTCTGTATTCACTTCCCAGAAATTTTCCCTCCACATCGCCTTATAATAGATGGTTGATACCAGTTCAAATACCGTTTCCGGGGCAATCGCCATATTTTCGGTGTATTCTTTTAAAAGCCCTCCGGTATTATCATCCGTCCAGGTCCGCAGGGCCTGATTCATCTCTTCCGATCCAGGAGTCCCACGGAAGGTCGATGCATAATACTGTTCCGCCAGCCGCTGCAGCGTTGTGTCATTGTATGTTTCCTCACCATCCAGCCACAGCGAATTTGCCAGCACACTTTTCAGCGCGGGCGTGTCTGCATAATTGCTTTCCCAGAGTGAAGAAACATTTTCCCGTAAGGTGTCCATGTCCTGCGCACCAAGCATATCCAGAATCTGCTGCCGCGTATTTCCATCCGAAGTTTCCGCCAGCATCGCAAACGCGATATACAGATTGATCGGCGAGCAGACGGTATTTTCATCCTCTGAAACCAGCATTTGTTTCATCAGGTTCTGATAATATGCATCTATTCCCGACTGCAGTTCTGCTGATTTTGCTGTCAACTCCCGGTACGAATCCCACCAGTCCCAGTGTGCATCGCTTTCCATGAATTTCTGTGCATCCATTGTCCGCTCCACAGATGCCGGATAAGCCGCCAGAACCGTCGTTACCCCCGACGGATAACGGACTGCAGAACCCTCCCGACCGTTTCTCCATGTCGCAACCCCCAGCACAGCTCCGCCGATGATCACCGCGCAGGCTGCGGCGGCCGTCCATTTTTTCCATACGCCTCTCCGCGGGTGGCGATCACTCCGTGCTTTTTCCACCATACCAGGCTCCAGATTTCCCAGCACTTCAAACAATTCTTCTTTCTTCATAATTCGAACCCCCTTTCCGTCAAGTGTGTATGCAATTTTCCACGGATCCGGTTTAATGAAACTGAAATATAATTTTCACTTCTTCCCAGCCGCTCCGCGATTTCACCGATACTGTCTACATACCAGTACCGCAGGACAAACATGCATCGTTTCTCCTCCGGCAGCTTCTGCAGAAACTGATTGATCTCCGCGATCAGTTCTTTCATCTCCCACTGCCGCTCAATATCATCTTTCCCCGAAACACATTCTTCCAGCTCGTCCAATACTGCATCCATCTGACTTCCTCCGCGTTTTTTGCGATGCATTTTTCGATACAGATCAAACGAAAGATTTCTCGTTATTTTTCCAAGAAATGTGGATAACAGAGACGGCCGGTGCGGCGGCATAGCGTTCCACGCGTGAAGCCAAGTGTCGTTGACACATTCTTCTGCATCCGCCGGATTCTGCAGAATATTCTGTGCAATGGACGTACAGTATGTACCATATTTCATCGCAGACTCGCTGATCGCTGTTTCGTTCCTGTCCCAGTACATTTGGACAATATGAGTATCCTCCATATGGAAATCCCCCTTTCATCTATCATCACGCCATTTTGCAGAAAATCTTACACTTTTCAAAAGAAATTTCGGTTCAAAAAAGGGCGTGACCAAAGCCACGCCCTTCTATTCTTTTATTTTCTTTATGCCAGAATCGGTTTCAAAGCCTCTGCGAGTTTTTCTTTCTCTGCTTCTGCCTCTGCCAGATCCTTACCAAGTGTTGTGTAGTATACTTTGATTTTCGGCTCTGTTCCGGACGGGCGGACGATGACGGTTTCACCGTTTGCCAGTTTGTAGATCAGAACGTTTGCGGATGGGAGTCCTGTTTCTTCCGGTTTCTCGTAATCGGTTACTTTGACAACAGCGGAACCTGCGATCTCGGTCAGCGGCTCTTTTCGAAGGCCATCCATAATACCGGCCATCTTGTCCATTCCGCTAAGTCCCGGGAACTCGAAACTGTCTACTTTGTTCAGGTAGCGGCCATACTCGGCATAGATCTCTTCCAGTCTCTGTTTCAGAGAGCTTCCGATGCTTCTGTAGTAAGCTGCCATCTCGCAGATCAGCATGGAGCCGATGACTGCGTCTTTATCTCTTACATACGGGCCAGCCAGGTATCCGTAGCTCTCCTCGAATCCGAAGATGAAGCGGTCTACTTCGCCGTCTGCCTCCAGGTTTGCAATCTGATCGCCGATCCATTTGAATCCGGTCAGAACGCTGCGGAGCTCTACGCCGTAGTGCTCTGCAACTGCATCTGCCAGCGGTGTAGACACGATGGATTTTACAGCAACCGGTTTCTCCGGCATGGTGCCTTTCTCGATGCGGCCTGCGCAGATGTAGTCGAGAAGCAGAACGCCGACTTCGTTTCCGGTTACCAGCTCATAGCTTCCATCCGGGCATTTCATGGCGATACCAACGCGGTCTGCATCCGGGTCGGTTGCCAGCATCAGGTCTGCGCCGGTCTCTTTTGCAAGATCCAGGCCTTTTTCCAGTGCAGCAAAGATTTCCGGGTTCGGATAGCTGCAGGTGGTGAAGTATCCGTTCGGATACTCCTGCTCCGGAACGATGGTGATATCAGTGATGCCGATGTCTTTTAATACACGGGTAACCGGTACAAGACCAGATCCGTTCAGCGGGCTGTAAACGAGTTTCAGTCCAGCGGTCTTGCAGAGGCCTGGACGAACCTGACGGGATTCGATGGCTTCGTACAGTGCATTCTTGCAGTCATCGCCGACGAAACGGATCAGTCCCTCTTCTACTCCCTGTGCAAACGACATATATTTTACGCCGGTCAGGATATCGGTTTTCTGAATCTCTGCGTATACGATTGCTGCAGCATCATCGGTCATCTGGCATCCGTCCGGGCCGTAGGCTTTGTAGCCGTTGTATTTTGCCGGGTTGTGGGATGCAGTTACCATGATACCTGCATTGCAGTTATAGTAACGGGTTGCAAAGGAAAGTGCCGGTACCGGCATCAGTGCATCGTAAATTCTGACTTTGATTCCGTTTGCAGCCAGAACGCCTGCTGCTGTTTTTGCGAAAACATCGCTCTTGATACGGCTGTCATAGCTAATGGCTACGGTCTGGTTTCCGCCCTGTGTTTTTACCCAGTTTGCAAGGCCCTGTGTTGCCTGACGCACTACATAGATATTCATACGGTTTGTTCCTGCGCCAAGTACACCACGAAGTCCTGCGGTTCCGAATTTCAGAGATACAGCAAAACGGTCCTTGATCTCCTCATCGTTTCCTTCAATCCGTGCCAGCTCCGGGTTCAGATCTGCGTCTTCCAGATCAGCTGCCAGCCATCTCTTATACTCTTCCAGATACATATCTTTTTTTCTCCTGTTCTATTCTTTATTTGTAACTATTCAGCGCCATGCGAAAGAGAAGAAAATCGTGAATCATGCTTGCATGAATGCGCGGTTTTCTGGAATTTCATATGGCGAGAAGCAACATCGAGATGCAGCGCAAGCGGAGTCGAGATGGGGTTCTGAATAGTTACCTTTCTTTTATGTCTCACTCTTATGTCCCCATGTAGCGCCACATAAATGTATGTATAGTCATAATATACCATAACTGTCCCAAAACAGCAATTATTTTTGGTAATTTAAGCAAAATTTTACCTCGGTTTTTCTCTGTTTTTCGACTCTATCCGCCGTTTTCAGACAGAACAGGACAAAGAAAAAGCGAGGACCCCAATAACGATTCCCGCTTTTTGTCTGCCTTATGAGGGCAAGCCATACCGCAAAGTGGCGCTTTCAGATTGCGGAAATGGTTTTTCAAGCATGCTCCGGTCTGTGATTATAGTCGAATCCGCATTTTTCCAGAAATGCCCGTGCGATCACTGTAGCGCCGATCTGGTTCGGATGGATTCGATCCCAGGCGATGTAGGAGGAATGGCGGTACTGGAAGTAATCGTTGAAGACGGCCTGCAGGTCGATAAAGCGGCAGCCGTATTTCTCAGCCAGCTCGCTGCAGATCGCGCCGTAGGTGTCCATGCGTTTTCTCATCCAGTCCTCCCCATTTGGCTCCATGTAGTATGGGGTCATGAGGAAAATTCCTTTTACATTATCTTTTACGGAAAGAATCATCTTTTCGACGTTGGAACGGTACTCCTCCGGCGATACCTGCTCGTCCGGGATGGCCGGGCTGTCGAACTGTCTCCAGACGTCGTTGATGCCGATGCAGATGGATACCCAGTCTGGTTTTAATGATACGACATCGCGGTCGAAGCGCTGCAGCAGGTCACGGCTTGTGTTTCCGCCGATACCGGAGTTTGTCACGCGGAGATATACCTCCGGGTAGAATGCTGCAAGCATGTTTTCGACGATTCGGACATAACTCTTTCCGACATTTTCAAATAAACCTTCCCCCACCGGCTGTGCACTCTCCATATCCGTTACGGAATCCCCTGCAAATACAATCCGGTCCATGTGTTTAAAAATCATTTTTTTGCCTCCCATAAATTTAGAAAAACCATCTGAACCCATTATAGTCTTACAGTTTCGACCGTGCAAGGCAAATTTTGTGTAAAAAAATCCGGCCGCGAAACACTGTTTTTCAGTGCCCCTCAGCCGGGAATTTCATTTTCTTTTCTTACTCAATTCCATCCATATACGCATTGTAAATCGCCGGATCAATATTCTCTTTGATCGACTCATACACGCTCTGGGATGCCTCGCGGATGTCAGCTCTTGTCTGGTCATCGAGTGTCAGAATCTTCGTTCCGCTCTCCTCGATTTTCGCGATCTTGTCGACAATACGGGCATCGGACTGCTCTCTTGCGTACTCGGTCGCAATCTTTGCGGCCTCTGTCATGATCTCCTGCTCGTCTGCAGGCAGATCCTGGAAGAAATCATCGTTGACGATCAGGGAAATCAGATGCGGCAGATGGTTCGTCTCCACTACGTAATCCTGCTGCTCATACAGGTTATTCGAAACGATGACCTCATACGGGTTCTCCTGTGCATCAATCGTGTGCTGCTGCAGGCCGATGTAAACCTCACTGAAGCTCATCGGCGTCGGGTTGGCACCGATGGCTTTCCAGAATGCCAGATGGTAGCTGTTCTCCATGGTACGGATCTTCTGACCCTTGAAATCCGAAAAGCTGTAAACCGGCTTATTCGTACTCATGACACGAAATCCCTGATCTGCCATACCGAGCAGGTGATAGCCTCCCTCCGTATAAACATTGCTGATCAGCTCGTAAAACTCCGGATTATCGATCTTCTCACGGCATTCATCGAGAGAATCAAACACACACGGCAAATCAAACACGGCAAGATCACCCATAAAGGAAACCTGCGGTGCCGTATTCTGTACGACAAACGGAATATCGCCGTCGGCACACGTTTCCAGCAAATCGCGGTCGCCGCCGAGCGTTGAGTTTGCGTAAACCTGAATTTTCATCCTTCCATCGCTCAGCTCTGAAATCTCTTCCGCGAACTTCTCGGCAAAGATCTGTGTTACCGTGTCCTCCGGGCTCGCCGTTGCCAGCGGCCAGGAATAGCGCTGTGTCGTCTCTTCTCCGGAGGAGCCGCAGCCGGCAAGCGATGCGCCAAGCGCAATGACAGCGGCAAGTGCCGTCACTTTTCGGAAAAGCTTTTTCTTTTTTGTCATCTTTTTCATTGTCCTTCGCTCCTCCCTATAAAATTCCAATCGAAATCGCCGGAATAAACGTAATCAGCAGCAGTGCCGCAAGGAAGAAACCGATCATCGGCATAGCCTTCTTTGCGATCTGCATGACCGGAACCTCGGTCAGGGAGCTTGCCACGAACAGGTTGACGCCGATCGGCGGTGTTACGAAGCCGATCGCCAGGTTGACAACCATGATCACACCAAACTGAATCGGATCCATACCGATTGCCTGTACGATCGGCAGCAGGATCGGGGTCAGAATCAGGATTGCCGGTGTGGTATCCATCACCATTCCGACAATCAGCAGGAATACGTTGATGATCAGAAGGATCGCAACCGGGCTGTGGAAGTTGTTCAGAATGAACTCACTGACCGTCTGCGGCACCTGCATCAGCGTCAGGACACGGGAAAATGCTGTCGATGCCGCCAGGATGAACAGGATCGGAGTAAAGGTGCGAATCGCCTCAACCAGAATGGACCAGATGTCGCGGATGCGGATACTCCTGTACACAAAAAGGCTGATGATCAATGCATAGAATACGGAGATAACAGCCGCCTCGGTCGGGGAAGCAACGCCGCTGTAGATACAGCCGAGGATAATCACCGGGCTAAGTAATGCAAAAAAGCTCTCTCTTAAAACGCGAAGCAAACCTTTGTCATGCAACGTTTTGACTTCTGCATAAATCTTCTCCCTATCCTCCCCGTACCGTTTGCAGTGATAGATGGCATAAAGCATCAGCAGCAGACCGATCATCAGACCCGGTACAATTCCGGCAAGGAACAGGTCACTGACCGAAGCACCGGAAGCCATACCGTACATGATGAACGGAATACTCGGGGGAATGATAACGCCAAGGCCGCCGGCAACTGCCACAATCGCTGTGGAGAATGTCAGATCATAACCAAGAGTAGTCAGAATCGGGATTGTCATGCTTCCGACAGCAGCAACGGTCGCCGGAGCGGAACCGGAAATCGCACCATAGAAAAGGCAGGTGACGATAACGGCGCACGGCATACCTGCGGTGAATTTTCCGAGAAAATAGGCAAAGACATCAAACAGTTTTTTGGAGATGCCTCCCTTAGCCATGATGATACCGGAGAGGACGAACATCGGAACTGCCAGCAGGGGGAAGGAATCGAGACCTCCGAACATGGCACGGATCAGATATTTGGCTCCTACCGTAAAGGACGGGTCAAACACCGATGGAAGCACAGATGTGATTCCAAGGGTAATCGATACCGGAACAGCGATGACCAGCAATGCGACAAAAATCAAAAATAATACTACGACCGGCATTAGCGTTCCTCCTCGTTTGAATTTTTAATCGTATGAATGCGGTTGTCGATACCCGCGTTCAGGGCATTTTCTGTGGCGTTATCTGCTCCGGCATTTGCCTCGATGAAGGATTCCGGCGTATTGCGCTCCGGATGGGCCGGGTCGAAAACGTTCTCGCCGCGTGCCACGCGGAACTCGATCATCCACCGCTGCAGAACACGAAAGGCAACCAGCACAAAGGAGACGAGCGGTGCTGCCTGGATAAAGTACATCGGAATTTTGCAGGCCGGGGAAAGCTGGCCGCTTTTAACTGACGACATCATATAAGAAAAAGCAAACGGAATCATATAGATGAAAAAAATCAGTTCAAATGTATGATTCACAATTTTGAAGATGGCTTTTCCTCTCCGCGGGAAAATCGCAACAAACTGCTCGATCTTGATGGAAAGGCATTTCTTACTGCAGTAGCTGACGCTTAAAAAACCGCACCAGATAAAAATATATCTGGTCAGCTCTTCCGACCACGACAGCGACATGCCAAGAACGTAACGACAGAAAACCTGGACTCCCATGATCAGCGTCATGGCAATCAGACCGATCACAAGAAGAAATTCTTCGAAATTTTCATCCAGCCAGTGAAATATTCTCTTCATAAAAGGCATACCTCCGTTAAATTTATAACAGAACAATAATACAAAAGGGACATCGGCATCAACAGCAAAGCTAAAAATACCGGTGTCCCCTAAAGAAAAAACGGTTACATGGCTTTGTGAAGCAGATCCAGAACGGTGCTCAGATCATTCACACCCATCTGACCCGGTGCGGATGCTTTCTTTGCCGCGCCGAAGGTCATGGAAGAACCGAATACCTCACCGCAGAGACGGCTGATTACACCGGTGCCTGCCATAGACATGGTGATGATCGGTCTGTCCGCATAATTGGTGGCCATTTCCTCTGTTGCCGCAAGCAGGGTCAAAACGTCTTTCCTGTTCTGCGGCATAACAGCAATCTTCGGAATATCTGCGTTCATATCCTGCATCTTGCGCAATCTATAGATGATGTCTGCTTTTGCAGGAGTTTTGAAGAAATCATGATTGGAAGCGATAACCTTTACACCTGCTGCGTGTGCACCATCGATGATTTTTTTTACGATCTCGTCTCCGGTAAAAATTTCAACGTCGATCAGATCTACATATCCGGTCTGTGCTGCTTTGATGTTCAGCTCCGCATAGGTTGCCGGCTCGATAGCTTTTTCGCCGCCTTCTTTGGAGGTACGGAACGTCATCAGAAGCGGAATATTGCCGAGTGCTTCGCGGAGGTCTTTTAACACGTCCTCTACCTGCGCAAAGTCGAATACGCCTTCAAACCAGTCTACACGCCATTCTACAACATCAACCGGAATCGAATGGAAGGTTTTTGCTTCTTCGATGATATCGTTTTTGGTAACACCTACGATCGGAACGATGATTTTCGGTGCGCCGGCACCGATTTCAATATCACGAACTTTTACTGTATTCATGTGTTTTTCCTTCTTTCTTCAATTTAACCCTGACTTTTCTTTGCAGGCTTTTCTTTTTCACGTCCGGATTACCTGGTACTTCGTACTTCCGCAATCCTTAACCTCATTTTAATTGTCCTGCTGTACAAGTTCAACCATTTTTTTATAGCGGATATTTACAAACAGTCCAAGTGCAACACCAACTGCGGTCAGAACGATATTCATGGTCATAACGCCGGACGGCTGCATTTTAGATGCTGCGGTCAGGATGGTGTAGTTGCAGAGAGAAGATGCGATCATAACCAGTGCGGTTACGGTTCCTTTGATTTTCGGGAACAGCATGTTGCAAACGGAAGTTGCGATCTGAAGCAGTCCGCCTGCACCAGCCCATCCGATGATGAAAGCACCGGCGATCATCAGCGGTTTGCTCTGTCCCATCAGGACAGCGATCATGGTTACAAGGCAGATGGCCGGGTAAACAACGATGAAACGAACGTCTTTGATTTTTCTGGTCAGGAATGCCGTCACAACGAGTGCCAGCATAGTTCCTGCTGAATAATAGGTCTGCATGATGGACGGATTCGCCCAGCCTACATTTTCTTTTGCAAAGTTCTGCGCACAGTTCAGCCACAGCTGGAAGGTACCGGTGCAGGTGAATCCGATCAGGATCATGGCGATGGACTCGAAAGAAAAATGGGTATGCTTCAGGCTGTCGATCAGACCCTCTTTTTTGCCGGATGCTTTCTGGTCAGCATCTGGCAGCGGGAACAGGAATACCAGTACAAAAAGTACGATATACGCAATTCCGCATCCATAGAATAACGGATTGTAGGAGGTAAAGCCAGCTGCGGTAGAAGTAACCGCTACACCAAGAACAAATGGAAGCAGCATCTGTGCGATTGCGATAAAGAATTTGATTCCCATAGTAGCAACGCCCGGAGCTTTGTAAATAATTTCGGATACTGCCGGGTAAATACCGGTATCCAGAAAGGAGTTTGCGATACCGCCGATAATGGCGCATACGTAAGCGATGGTATAACCACCGTGTGTTCCTGCATTAAATGCAAGGGCAAGGCCGATCAGATAAATTGCATAAGAAGCACTTCCGATTGCGGTGGAAATGCGACGTCCGAGCTTGTCGGACAGAGGACCTGCAAATGGCAGTGCGATCAGACGGCCAAGACCGAGTGCTGCGGAAATTGCGGTAATTGCCATTGCTTCCACTCCCCATGCTGCTGCCAGAGCCTCTTTGATGACTGCCTGGCCCAGAATAGAGCATCCAACACCGTGGATAAAGTAGTTCAAGTACAAAATTAATGCACTTGGCAGGTATTTCTTGTTCATGGTTTCTCTCCTTTTTAAATAGATCATGTGTTGAGGTCAAATTGTCTTTTTCCTCTGTTCGGTTCATCCTTTTGTTTTGTCACAAACAACAGATTACCAGTTTCGTGAATGTTAAAAAAATAACATTTGCCTTTATTTTAACAGTGAAAGTGTGTGCGGTCTAATGCTTTTAAAGGAAAAAATCAATGCATTGAATGCATTGATATGGTATACTTGAGTTATCATAATAAGAGGAAGCAAAGACTTTCTTACGGAACCATTTTTTCAGGAGGAAAAACCACATGACACTGAATCAGATTCTCTATTTCCGAAAGGTCGCCCGGCTGGAAAATTATCACCAGGCGGCAGAGGAGCTTTATATTTCCCAGCCATCCCTGAGCCGTTCGATGGCCGCCCTTGAAAGTGAGCTTGGAATCACGCTGTTTGAAAAGAAAGGGCGCGGTGTTGTCCTTACCAATGCCGGCCGTCTTTTCCTGGAGCATGCAGACCGGATCGCAGGCGACTGTGACATTGCGGCAGGCAAGATGAAAGAACTCGCCTCCGGTGGCGGAAAAATCAACATCGGTTATATTTTTCCACTTGCCGGACATTATATTCCGCACAACGTCCGCACCTTTCTGGACAAAGAAGAAAACAAAAACGTTGCCTTTAGCTTCTGGCAGAACCATACCCCGGCCATTGCACAGAAGGTGAAATCCGGCGAACTCGATCTTGGGTTTGGCGGCTTTTTAAAGCGCGACGACATGGAGTTTTTTCCGTTGATCCAGCAGCCGCTTGTCATCGTGTCCCCGGAACAGCATCCGATTGCCGATGAACCGGAGGTTCCGCTTGTAAAGCTTACCCGTTATCCGGTGATCGGCTACGACCGCGCATCCTGGATGGGGGCCTACACCGGTCATCTCTACCGCAAATATCAGCTTCATCCGAATATTATCATGGAATGCCCGGATGAATATTCGATTGTGGCACTGGTACGCGAAAACTTCGGCATCGCGCTCATGCCGCGAACCGATATTCTGGAACAGGCAGACGGTATCCGCATCCACACACTGAAAGGTCTCGAGATTTATCATCAGACCTTTATGTTCTGGATGAAGAACCGCTACCGGCTTCCGGCTGTCGAACGGTTTACCGAATACATGAAACAGCACGCTGACATTATCGAAGAGTCCAGAAACGATAGCGAAAACGTATCAAAAGTTTATCTGAAAGATATTGTTAATTTTTAGTCGAAAGAGTTATGATGGATTTGTCACAAACAGAGGATTACCGCTCATGTAATGAATAAGGAGAAATTTTCATGAAGAGTGCTTACCCAAAAATTTTCGAGCCAATTACCATCAAACGAACAACGATTAAAAACCGTATTGCAATGACCCCGATGGGAACCAACTACGGTGAGACAAGCGGTGAGATGAGTAACCGTCATATGAATTATTACTCTCTCCGCGCAAAAGGCGGCGTTGGTCTTATTATTCTGGAGAACGCCAACATCGAGTACCCGGTCGGTTCCAACGGAACCAGCCAGATCCGTATCGACCACGACAGCTTTATGCCGCGCTACTATCAGTTAGTCGAAAATCTTCATAAAAACGGTGCTACCGTAGCAATTCAGATCAACCACGCCGGAGCTTCCGCATCTTCCGCAAGAACCGGTATGGAAACCGTTTCTTCTTCCAACATCCCGACAAAAGCCGGCGGAGAAACCCCTCGCCCGATGACAAAAGAAGAAATCATGACAACCGTGAAAAAATACGGCGAGGCTGCAAAACGTGTGCAGGCCATCGGCTTTGATGCCATTGAAATCCACTGCGGCCACTCCTACCTGATGAGCCAGTTCATTTCCCCGTATTACAATAAAAGAACCGATGAATTCGGTGGTTCTGTAGAAAACCGCCTGCGCTTCCCGCGCATGGTACTCGAAGAAGTACGCAAAAACGTCGGACCGTGGTTCCCGATCATCGTTCGTATCTCTGCTGAGGAGCGTGTTCCGGGAGGAAATACTCTGGAAGATACCCTCGAGTACCTCGAGTACCTGGATGAGTTCGTAGATATGTATGACGTATCCTGCGGCCTCAACCCATCCCTGCAGTATCAGATCGATTCCAACTTCCTGCCGGACGGATGGCGTTCCTACATGGCAAGAGCCGTAAAAGATAAATTCAAAAAGCCTGTGATCAACGCTGGTAACTACCGCGATCCGAAGATCGTTGAAAAAGTTCTCGAAAGCGGTGATGTAGATATCATCGGCATGGGACGCGGCCTGATCGCTGAACCGAACTGGGTAAAGAAGGTAGAGAACGGCGAGGAAGATCTTCTTCGGAAATGTATCTCCTGTAACGTCGGATGTGCAGGAAACCGTATCGGCGTCAACCGCCCGATCCGTTGTACCGTAAACCCGGCTGTTCCGGAAGGCGATATTTACAAAGCACTGAAAGTGAACAAAAACTGTAACGTTGTTGTTGTCGGCGCCGGTACTGCCGGTATGGAAGCAGCCTGCACCGCAGCAGAAGTCGGATGCAACGTTTTCGTACTTGAGAAAAACGATCACATCGGCGGTCTTTCCACTTTCATCTCCGATCTTCCAAGCAAGACCCGTATGAAAGATTTCCCGAAATACCTTGAGGCAAGAGCTGCAAGACTGAAAAACCTGTATGTATTCCTCAACACGGAAGCTACCGTAGATAAAATCAAACAGTTCAAACCAGACATCGTTGTCAATGCTACTGGTTCCGTTCCGCTTGTTCCGCCGATCAAAGGCCTGAAAGAGAACATCGATGCCGGAAACGTAGATACCATCTTTGGTATGATCAACAATGTAAACGCCGGAAAATATCCGGAAGAAGCCTGTCAGGGCAAGAAAGTCGTTGTAGTCGGCGGCGGTTCCGTAGGACTTGACGTTATCGAGTACTTCGCACCAAGAGGAGCTGAGTGCACCATCATCGATATGCTGCCGCAGATCGGTATGCTTGCAGACCCGATCACCAAATGCTCCATGCGTGAGACCCACGACAAATACGGCGTAAAAGAGTATGTCAACACTGCTCTTCAGGAAGTAAAAGAAAATGCATTCACCGTAAAGCTTCCGGACGGAACCATCCAGGATCTCACCTTCGATTACGGATTCAACTGTCTTGGAATGCGCTCCAATAACCCGATTCTGCCGGAGCTTCAGGAAGCATTCGCCGATACCCATACTTATATTTATACCATCGGCGATTCCGTCCGCGCACGCCGCATCATGGAAGGTACCATGGAAGGCCGCGCTATCCTGAATGTACTGGAGTCCCAGGGATACCTGCATCTGGAGCCGCTTGAGTAATCCCCAGCATCGCTTCTTACCCAGCGAAATAACAAGTGTTTCACTGCATAAGGGAACGATAACGATTCCACTACTTTAAGCAGCCCGACAAAAACTGTATATCATCTGCTACGCTGTTTCTTTTTCAAAATGACAAGATACCAGGGTCAAAAGGTCAAAAAACCTTTTGACTCCAACATCAATGACAACAGCGCAGCATAAAAAAAGAAAAGAGGAAAATATCATGCCAAATATTACAGGACATACCGAATTAGTTGGATTAATGGCTTACCCGATCCGTCACACCCAGTCTCCGACAACCCACAACCTTGCATACGACAAAAACGGAGATGACGTCATTCAGCTTGCTTTCGAAGTTGATAACGATTCTTTAAAAGATGCTGTGCAGAGTATCCGCGCGCTGAAAATGCTCGGTTCCAATATTTCCATGCCAAACAAAACTGTTGTCCACAAATATCTGGACGAAGTAGATGAAGCAGCTAAGTTATGCGGCGCTATCAATACCGTAGTCAATCTCCGCGACGAAAACGGTCAGGTAACCGGAAAACTGAAAGGCTACAATACCGATGGTATGGGATACTGGCAGGCACTGACCGAAGAGGGCATCGATTTCAAGGGAATGAAGATGGTCCTGATCGGAACCGGCGGTGCTGCTACTGCAATTGCAGTGCGCGGTGCTCTGGATGGAGTTGCAGAAATTGAAATCTTCAATATCAAAGACAAATTCTACAGCCGTGGAGAGGAAATTGTTGATCTGATCAATAAGAACACCAACTGCAAGGCTACCATGAACGATCTGGCAGACAAAGACCTCCTGAAAGAAAAAATGCACGCAGCTGACCTGTTCTGCGATGCTACCGGCGTAGGAATGCATCCACTCGAAGACCTTTCCAACATTCCTGATCCTTCCTTCTTTAAAAAAGATCTCATCGTAACGGATACCGTTTACGCTCCGCGCGAAACCGTTATGATGAAACAGGCAAAAGAAGCAGGATGTGAGAAAGTATTCAACGGCATGGGCATGATGCTGTTCCAGGCACTCATCGCAATCAAGCTGTACACCGGAAAAGATACTCCGGTTGACTACATGAAAGAGAAACTTGGAATCTGATTTCCGGGCGAATCTTTTCCATCTTAAACCTTAATCAAAAACCAACACGAAAAGAGGAAATGAACTTTGCGTCATTTCCTCTTTTTTTCTTGCTTTCTTTCGGCATCTGGAGTATAATTCACTTCATATAGTAGCAGTTTAAAGTGCTACAGCACGATTTATCATCATGCGGAAATACGAGGAGAGAGAGGATTTCAAATTATGTCAAAACACATCACAGGACACACCGGATTATTATGTTTACTCGGAAGCCCGGTTGCACACAGTGTTTCTCCGGAAATGCACAACGAAGCATGCGACCAGCTCGGCCTTGATTATAGCTACCTTGCCTTTGATGTACCGGAAGACAAAATGCCGCAGGCAGTCGAAGGACTCCGCACCATGGGTGCAAGAGGCTGGAACATCACCATGCCTGGCAAAAATATCATGTGCAAATTGGCAGACAAGGTTTCTCCTGCTTCGGAGATCTCCGGCGCATGTAATACCATCGTCAACGACAACGGCGTTCTCACCGCTTACACCACCGACGGCGTCGGCTTCATGAGAGCAGTTGCAGAAAACGGCGTAGACATCATCGGCAAAAAGATGACTCTGCTCGGTGCCGGCGGCGCTGCTACTGCAATCCTGGTACAGGCAGCCCTCGACGGCGTGGCTGAGATCAATGTATTCAACGTCAGAGACAATTTCTTCGGAAGAGCCGAGGAAATCGTTGCAAAACTCAATGAGCGTACTTCCTGCAAGGTTACCCTGCACGACTTCTCCGATCCGGAAGTCCTTCGCGCATCCATCGCAGACAGCGCCATTCTTGTCAATGGAACTTCCGTCGGAATGGCTCCAAAAACCGAGAACACCATCATCACCGACACAACGATGTTCCACAAAGACCTCTTCGTTTTCGATGTGATCTACAATCCGCAGGAAACCCGCCTGCTGCGTGAGGCAAAAGAGGCTGGATGCAAGACCGGAAACGGTATGTACATGCTGTTATACCAGGGAGCTGCTTCCTTCAAACTGTGGACTGGCGAGGATATGCCGGTTGAGATCATCAAAGAGAAATACTTCTCCGGAAAATAAGAAGAACTCCTGCTTTGCCGAATTTTCCGCCTGCGGCGGGTCGCTTCGGCGACACGCGCAAAAAGCGACACGAACAAGAAACGGCAAAAGGCTTCTGCCACGGATTTTTATCCGCTGGCAGAAGCCTTTTTTATAATCTTTTTTATGATCTTTTTTGATCAGCCCGCTTTCTGTACTTCATCAAGCTGTGCTGTATACAGTTTATAATAATGGCCTTTCTTTGCCATCAGCTCATCATGTGTTCCGCTCTCCATAATACCGCCGTTATCGATATACATAATCTTATCGCAGTTGCGGATCGTAGACAGACGATGCGCAATGATAAATGAGGTTCTGCCCTTCAGCATGGCATTGAGTCCCGTCTGCAGTGCTTTTTCGGTCTGTACGTCAATGCTTGAGGTCGCCTCATCGAGAATCAGAATGGCCGGATCGGAAAGCAGGGTACGCGCAAACGAAATGAGCTGCTTTTGTCCCTGGCTCAGCATGGAACCACGCTCCCTTACCTCCGTCTGATAGCGATCCGGCATTTTGCTGATAAACTCGTCCGCACAGACAGTTCTGCTCGCCTTCACAATCTCCTCATGCGTTGCGTCAAGCTTTCCGTAACGGATATTATCCTCAATATCTCCCGAGAAAATAAAGCTGTCCTGCATCATAATACCCATCTGCTCACGCAGGGAATGAATGGTCACCTGCGAGATATCCTGTCCATCGATCAGGACGCGACCGCCATTGACATTGTAAAACCGTGAAATCAGATTGACAATCGTACTCTTTCCGGCTCCGGTCGGTCCGACAAGCGCCACACTCTCACCCGGTTTTACCGTAAACGAAACATCGTTTAAGATCTGTTTTGACGCATCGTACGAGAAATTTACGTGATCGAAGGTCACCTCACCGCGGATTTTTGGCATTTCAACGGCATCTTTTGCATCCTTTACCGTCACCGGCTCATCCATCGTCTCAAAGATACGTTCCAGATACGCAATGTTGTTGATAAAGTTATTGAAGATGTTTCCAATGTTCATGATCGGCTGCCAGAAATACGATGCATAGCTCGAAATCGCTACAATCGTACCAACCGACTTATTTCCCTGCCCGAAAAGGATCAGACCGGACAGAAAAATGGCAGCACGCACGCAGACGGAAATTGAATCGATACCCGGCCATACCAGGTTGGAATAGCGAACTGCTGTATTCCATGTTCTGCGGCAATCCTTGGAAAGATCTTTGAAAATCTCCGCATTCTCATCCTCTCGTGCAAAGATCTGCGTAATGCGGGCTCCGACAATATTCTCCTGCAGATAGGCATTCAGGTTTGAGTTCTTGTTCGAAACTGCCTGCCATGCACGTCTCTGTTTATTCTTGATCCAGACCATGAAAACGCACAGCACCGGCACGCCGCAGAGCACGACAAATGCCATCTGCACATCAACCAGAAACATGAAAATCACGATAAACAGAAGGTTGAAGCTCTCCAGAACGATGTTGATCAGACCATTTGACAGCATATCCGACACCGAGTTGACGTAATTGACAACCCGAATCAGGATCTTGCCGTGCGGGCGGTCATCGTAATACTGGAACGGCAGCTCCTGCAGATGTGCAAACAAATCTTTTCGGATATCATAGATGATACTCTGACTGACATCCACCATAATGCGGCTTCGGATTGTTGTGAAGATCACGCTCACCAGATAGATGCCGACCAGCATTCCCACAAGAGAAAATAAAAGCCTCTCGTTTTTCTCCGGAATTGCAAGGTCCAGCGCCCGCTGGATAATCATCGGCGCCACATAGCCGGACGCACCGCCGATGCCACTCAAAAGGATCGCAAAAACCATCCGTTTTGCATATTTTTTGATATAGGATGAAGCTCTGAGCAGATGCTTGATGTCAAACGGCTCTTCGAGCACTTCATCCTGCTTGTATGTATTTTTTGCCATTGCTTCCCCTCCTACAGTTCATCCACACCGGTCTGCAGCTTCACCAGTTCATAATAGTAACCCTTCTTCTCCATCAGTTCCTCATGTGTTCCCATTTCTTCAATATAGCCATTTTGCAGAACAATAATCTTGTCCGCTGTTTTCGTTGTCGAAATTCGCTGTGCAATCACAATCTTGGTACATGGAAAATCAAGCTCCCGTAAGGACTGCTGAATCTGTTTCTCTGTTTCCATATCAACCGCCGATGTTGTATCGTCAAGAATCAGAACCGATGGACGGATCGCCAGTGCTCTTGCCAGAGAAATTCTCTGCTTCTGGCCTCCGGAAAGACCAACACCGCGCTCTCCAACCAGGGTATCGTAGCCCTCCGGCATCTTTGAAATGAAATCTGCCGCAGCGGAATACCTTGCAAACTTGACAACCTCGTTCATCTTGATCGAATCATCGCCGTAGGCAATGTTTCCCTCGATCGTGTCAGAATACAGCAGAACATCCTGCGTGGCAAGTCCGATCTGTTTTCGGAGATCATACAGCTTCAGCTGTTCTACAGGAATTCCGTCAATCCGGATCTGTCCTTCTGTCGGCTCATAAAACCGCGGGATCAGATTGATCAGCGATGTCTTGCCGCAGCCGGTCTCGCCCATGATCGCAACCGTCTCGTTCGGATGGGCCGTGAAGGAAATATTGTGCAGAACCGGCAAATCACCATCCTCGTATTGGAAGGAAACGTTATCAAACTCGATTTTGCCTTCAAACCGCTCCGGATGGGAAACGGCATTTTCTTCGTCCCTGATTTTCGGTTCGGAGTAATACAGCTCCATGACCTTTTTCGACGCTGCTGAGAACCGCTGAAATTCGTTCATGATATTTCCCATCTGACGCATCGGATTGGCGATTGCCCAGATGAGGCCTGAAAATGCCACATAGTCTCCCATAGTAAGCTGTCCTCTGATCATAAAAACACCGCCGACTGCGAGCAGGACAACCGGCATCAGGTTCGCAATACTCTCGACAATCGGGAAAAATTTCAGCCATACCATTCCGGTTGCCTTATTCGTCTCCGCATAGTCGGTATTGGCACGGTCGAATTTCTCGATTTCGTAATCTTCTCTTGCAAACGCTTTGACAACGCGGTTTCCGGAAATATTCTCCTGTGCGCATGTATTCATCTGTGCCAGTTTTTCACGCAGCGCCGCATGCATCGGGGCAACGCGGTTCCGGAACAGATAGATAATCCAGAATACAAACGGTGAAATCACAAGAACGCACAGTGCCAGCTTCCAGTTCGTATACAGGAAGAAAACGGCCGCTGCAGCAAACAGAGAAAATGACTCAACCACCATTCGTACAACCCATGCAACCATGTGACGCACCGCATCCAGGTCTCCTGTCTGCCGTGTCATCAGATCTCCTGTCCGATAGGTACTGTAAAACGTCATATCCTGACGCTGAAGCTTGTCGTACAGATAATTCCGCACCCGGTACAGAACACTCTGCGACACCGTCTCATAGATCATACAGCTGCCATAAACAACGATAACACGCAGGAACGTAAAGCCGACCATCGCAAACAGCAAGCGGTAAAGCAGGTCACGGTGTACCTGAAGATTTGTCGCCGCGTTCTCCCCAGTTAAAAACAGATCCACAATTTTTCCCGAAAAATAGGGAATCGTAAGCTGCAGAATATTGTACAAAACGGTTCCGAGAATACCGACAAAGTACAGCGCCCGTTTTCCCTCCATGTTTTCCCACAGCCACGCAATTTTGTTTTTCGGGAATTGTTTCGTGTTGCTTTTCATGTTTTCATATCCCCCCTTATCTTAGGAAATTGAGTTACCAAATTCAGCATTAATTTTCTTTCAAATGCTTTCGCCATTGTATCAATTTTCATTTGGATATGATATAATGCGACTGTACAAAAATAGAATGTTTCTATTTTTCCGAA
This sequence comes from Blautia sp. OF03-13, assembly GCF_003460685.1. Classification (NCBI taxonomy): domain Bacteria; kingdom Bacillati; phylum Bacillota; class Clostridia; order Lachnospirales; family Lachnospiraceae; genus Blautia; species Blautia sp. OF03-13. Next base: position 45,015 of record NZ_QTVR01000004.1, read on the forward strand.
ACTGATATTCCCAGAAAAATACTGAATATTTTTTACCTGAAGGGGGACTTTTCCGTTGAAGAATCTTTTTGAATACAGTGACATCCTGCACTCGCCGATTGAAGCCTTTTCCTGCTGCTCCGACAGTTTTTCCATGCCGGTCAAATCCCACTGGCACTATTTTACGGAGGTTCTTTATCTGCAGGAAGGTTCTCTTCTCGTGAGCTGCAACGATTCCGTCTACCACATAAAACCGGGCTCTTTCATCCTGTTTCCTCCACAGACGGTCCACGCACTTGCCGCAGACCAGGATCGGCCATTCCGCTATTTCTGTATCAAATTCAACCTGAACCGCATCCAGCTCACCGGAAGCTACCTTCCGAACCTGAGCTTTGCTTTCCATAAAATCGCCACAATGACCTATCCTTCGCTTTTGTTTACGCAGGAAGATCTCTCAGAGCTGAATCTCCATGATTTTTTTGTAACCCTTGAGAGGGAGGCTCTTGAAAAGAAATACGGTTATGATGCCTATATCTATTCTCTCTTTTCCACACTGTTTCTCCGGCTTCTGCGTATCTGGCACTGCCAGGGAATCTGTTTCAATCCCGAATCGATTTCCGAGAGTGAGGAACAGAGTATGCAGGATATCCTCGTCTATCTCGACCGCCATTCCCAGGAAAACATCAATATCGAGGCACTGGCACATAAATACAACATGAGCTACTCCTATTTTGCCAAACTTTTTCTGAAGCATTACGGGCAGAGCTGTAAGCAGTATATCGAGTTTATCCGCCTGAACAAGGTTGAAAACCTGCTTCTTTTTACCGACTATGACCTGAACTATATTGCAGCCGAGACCGGCTTTGCGGACTGCAGTCATCTGATCCGCACCTTTAAAAAGCGGTACCAGATCACCCCGCGGCAATTCCGTCAAAAGCACCAGACCACGGTTTCCTCGTCTCTCCCGGCGAAGCTGGGATAATCTGAAAATGAAAAAACCCTGCAAAAAAGAGCGTTGCCATAAGAAAACATGAAAAAAACCAGTAAAATCAATGTTTTTTAGGGCAGCGGAAAACGGGGCAGGTCAAAACAACTGAATAATCAGACAGAAACAGGGTGTTGTCAAGCATGACAGCGCCCTTTTCTGTTCCCCGGCTAAGCCGCAGATTTTGAAAAAGTCTGCGGCTTTTCTTTTTGCCCAAACGCAGAAAGAAGGCGACGGCCTATGTACTTCACTTCCGGCAGCGACCGGGCCTTTGAACAGCCCCAGCCCCGGCCAGAGCAGCCGGACGAGGCGGCACCGGGATTGGAAAACTCGGTGTTGGAAAATCCAACATCGGATAATCCGACACCGGGAAACCCGACATTGGAAAATCCAATGCAATTAAATAAAGATATATCAAGTAAAGAAAAAACAACTACGGATGTATCAATTACCGATTCCATTCCTATCCTTTCCCGACCCTTCCCCTCGGAGGACGAAGCGGCACAGCCGCCGGAACGGAAAGGAACGGGAGCGAAATCACAGAGCGCCATAGAGATTTATCGTGAGATCATCATGGACAACATCGAGTACGAACACCTTTGCCAGCACGCCAAGGGCATTGACCGGGAAACGCTGGACGAGATCGTGGACTTGCTGGTGGAAACCGTGTGCAGCGTCCGCAAGACCATCCGTATTGCCGGGGACGATTACCCGGCAGAGCTGGTGAAATCCAAGTTTATGAAGCTGGACAGCTCTCACACCGAGTTTGCTATGACATAATCGGCAATTATCCAAAACGCCGGGCGCGGAGGTGTCAAAGCCTCTGCGTCCGGCGCTCTTTTTCTTATGCCTGCCCCATTGGGAAGTTAGGCAGTTCTTCCAACAGTTTCAGAATAAGGTGCTGCTTCATATCTTCGTCAACGGCCAACTCGTCGATCATGGGGGTGTAGTGTTCGATCACTTTTTGTTTAGCCCATAGCTCACCGGCGACGGCGGCCCTGATGGTAGCTGTGTCCAGTAACATTTCCTGTTCGGCCATCGTGTCAACTCCTGTCGTTTTTTGTCTTATTCCAGCATACCACAGAACCGGCGGGAAAACCAGCGCCGGAAAGATTTTCCTACGCATTTCAAAGCCCGTTCCGACGGGTATTTGATAAATCATTCTGCCACCCCATCGACCACCGCCGAAAAGCCTTGATTTCCGTGGGCTTTTTGCCCCCTAAATGCGTAGACAGGAGGGGCTTTTGCTGGCTTTTGGTTTCATATTTCCAGTGTACCCAGCAATAGAAATGTGTTCTTCTAACATCTAATAATTCATATTTTATGCCTTGTATTCTCTCCTGAAAGGAAATATAATTAAATCTATTAGAGATAAAAAGTGTAGTACAATGCTGACATAAGGCAGGTGAACATAGAACAACATGAAAATTTTGATTGTTGAGGATGATTTAGAGATCAGCAAATTGCTGGCTGATTTTTTACAGGGAAATGGATATGAGGTGCTTTGTCAGTATGATGGGCTTCATGTGTTAGACTGCATACAAGAACATCAGATTGATCTTATTCTGCTTGATATAATGCTGCCTTATCGGAGTGGTGATACTATACTTGCGGATATTCGTAAATTCTCAACGGTTCCTGTCATAGTAATTTCAGCAAAGGAAACAACACAGAACAAGATTGATTTGTTGCGGCTTGGTGCGGATGATTACATTACAAAACCTTTCGATATGGAAGAAGTTCTCGCCAGAATTGAAAGCAACTTACGCCGGATTCAATTTCAAAACAGCACGCCGTCATCTTTGAAGTGCAATGATTTGGTTTTAGATTTAGACGGCAACAGAGCTATGCTACAAGGGGCGGAGTTACCTTTAACTGCGAAAGAATTTGCTATACTGGAATTGCTTATGAAATACCCGGACAAGATCTTCTCAAAGGCGAATTTGTTTCAAAGTGTTTGGAATACAGAGTATATCAGCGAGGACAACACCTTGAATGTCCATATTAGCAACTTGCGAAACAAGATGAAAGCCATTTGCCCGGATAAAGAGTTTATAGATACTGTGTGGGGCATTGGATACCGTTTGCATAAAGCCGAGGGGTAAGCTCTTGGCTTTATGCTTTTTATGGTTTCCAAATAGAAATTAAGAAATTCTTTATGATTTCCCCTTACACTAAAATGTAAAGGAGGATGACAACATGAGTTCTGTTATTTTGGAAGCACATGACTTAACAAAAGAATACCGGCACACAGTTGCCTTAGATCATATTGATTTGAAAATTGAAAAAGGGAAAATTTATGGCTTCATAGGCCAAAATGGAGCAGGAAAGACCACCTTTTTGAGATTGGTTACAGGATTAGCGTTTCCGACAAGCGGCACCTTATCGTTGTGGGGGAAAACCGTCGAAAAGGAATTGCAGGAACAGAGAAAGCGGATCGGTTGCATGATCGAAACACCTGCGCTTTTTCCGACAATGACCGCTTATCAAAATATGGAGATACAGCGTATCCAACGTGGTATCCCTGACAAAGCAGTTATCCAAAAAACTTTAGACATGGTAGGTCTGAAAGATACCGGGAAAAAAGCTGTCCGTAATTTTTCGCTGGGGATGCGACAGCGATTGGGTATTGCAATCGCACTATTAAATACACCAGAATTTCTTATTTTGGATGAACCGATCAATGGGCTTGATCCTGCTGGAATTGTGGAAATTCGTAATTTGCTAAAGTCCTTGAATAAGGAATACGGAATGACGATATTGGTATCCAGCCATATCTTAGAGGAACTGTATCAGACAGCATCAGAGTTTATTTTAATAGACAAAGGCAAAATTATCGAAGAAATATCAGATCGAGAACTAAATGATCGTTGCAAACGGCATATCGCAATAAAGGCAACTGATCCACAAAAAGCTCTGATCGTTTTGGAAGAAACGCTACACACAGATAGTTTTAAGCTGATGCCAGATGGCATAATTCGCCTATATGATTATCTCGATGATATGGAAAAAGTGGCTGCTGCTTTGTCAGATGCACATATTCTCGTTACAGGTCTTTCTGTGGCCGGTGATACATTAGAAGATTACTTTTTAAGCAAAATAGGAGGGACAGGAAATGTCAAATCTCCTAAAAGCTGAATTTTATAAGCTGTTCCATAGCTGGTATTTTTGGGGGATAGGATTGTTTAATCTCCTTTTAAGTAGTGTGTTGTTACTGGATAGCGTTGGGGAAACATCCAACCTTTTCTTTGCTTCGATATACAATATGCCAATCCTATATTTCCTCACAATCATCTTTTCTGCCCTGTTTGTTGGAAATGATTTTGGCAGAAGAACATTACAATCATATATCAATGCCGGACATCGACGCGGAAAGATACTATTTGCGAAGCTGGTAGTTCATCAAATCGCCTGCATGGTTATCCTGTCTTTTCCACTGTTGTTACATAGCATAATTGGTACGTTTGTCACTAAAGGAGCATTGGCAAGCATCGGCATAGTTGTAATGGTGATTGCTTCGCAATTTGCAATGTGCCTATTACCTTTTTTCTTTGCCTTCATTTTCCGTGATATAGGAAAGAGTATGGCTGTGCCGATGGTACTCTTTTTCTTAATGGTCTTTTTGATGAATGGAGATCAAGTGCAGCTTATCTCACAAATATTGCCTATGGGCCAGCTTCGGCTTATGGCATTGCAACAATCCAACATATCCGGCGGGCAATTCATGTTTTCAGATTTTTTATGGATACTGGCATTATGCTTAGGTACTTATCTGTGGTTCCGACGCTCGGATTTGAAATAACAAGGAGGTGTGGGAATGAACAACTTACTGAAAATGGAAAAATATCAATTATCACATAATATCTTTTATTGGTGCGGTTTAATAGGGATATTTTTGATTGGTTTTTTTACCGCAGATACTTATGTCCCGGAAGCTATGGGGCCTATGGGTGGGGCTGCTACATCCCTCGCAGATATTTTTAATGGAATGGTTTACGATTCAACCTTTCTCCTGATAATTATATCCAGTATTTTAGCTCTGATTTTAGGACAGGAATTTTCCAGTCGGACGATTGATCTTGAGGTCAATGCAGGACATTCGAGAAAAACCATTTTCTTTGCTAAAGTAATCTCATACTTAATTGCATTTAATATCATGGCTCTTGTTTATCCTGTGGCTGGTTGTATAAGAGAAAGTGTCCGCTTTGGTATTACCGAAGCAGGCAACCTTTGTTATCAGGTCAGTAAGGCGATTTTATATTCTCTGCTTTTGAACAGTGCGACTTTTCTTATTGCAATCTGGATTGTTTTTTGGTTAAGAAGCTCTGCAAGAGCAATAGCTGTTACCGCTTTAGTCACTTTTGTTCTTAGCCTTTATCTTGGGTATGGAATGATGTTTGATCTTCCTGTTGCATTTTTGGCAACCTATCAGATACGGGAAGCGGTTTTTTCTGTGACCTATTTTTTGCCATGGGCCATTTTAGTTGGCGTTGTTTGGATAGTTGCTTTGATAACCTTTTCATGGATTAGCTTTCGCAAATGTGAACTCAAATAACAAGGAGGGAGGTGTCTGGAATAAAGCTGTTGTTAATTTTAGTTATCGCAGTCTTGATAGTAGTGCTTTTCAAATATGTGCAAATCAAAAGACAAATCCGTAACCTATCGAAACAAATGACCGATCTTACAACTGGAAAATCGGAAAAGATGCTGGACATCTCTCTTGTTGATAAAGATATAGAACAACTGGCCGCAGTATTAAACCAGTATAATGAAAAGCAAAGACAGTCCATTGCAAGCACATTACGGCACGAAATGTATTTGAAAGAGTCCATTGCTAATATTTCACATGACTTGCGTACCCCTCTGACGGTAATACTTGGCCATTTACAATTATTAAAAAAGGAGAATTTATCAGCAGGTCAAACACAGCGTATAGAAACCATTTATAATAAAGCAGAAAGAATGAAAGCGCTGATACAAACCTTTTACGATGTTTCTGTAATAGACGCAAAAGAAGTAACTCCTGTGCGTGAAGATTTCAACTTAACAAATTTGCTGATAAATCTTATCACAGAGAACGCCCCAGCATTGGAAGCAAAAGGCATATCTCCTGTAATTGGTCTGCCAGATCATTCCGTTTATCTCCATTCGGACTATGGTATGGTAGAACGTATTTTTCAAAATCTTATTATAAATGCTATTCGATATTCCTCTGGCTCGATTAAAATTGACTTGAAGCAAGGCAAAGAAAAGAGTGCTATTTTTATCATTGAAAATCCCATTGATAGTAAGGTGGAAATAGACCCAAACCGACTATTTGAAAGATTTTATACCGGGGACAAATCAAGGCATAATAGCGGTACAGGAGTGGGGCTTGCTGTGGTAAAACTATTAACTGACAAGCTCGGCGGCAATGTGTTCGCTAAAATTGAAAATGATACACTAACCATTTCTTTGGAAATCAAATAAACAGTATTGTTTCAACTGCCGGGCGACGGCAAAGAAAAAAAGCCGTCGTACAACAGCCCTTTTGACACGCCCATAAAACCAGCGGCGGCTTTGAGAAATCAAGGCCGCCGCTTCTCTTTGCCCAGCGCAGGATCGGCGGCCCACGGAGGGAGCCGCCATGCTGATATACTGTCCCGTGACTATGAATTGGAACAGACTAACCTTACAAACCTTGTCGAATATCTTCGGCAAGAAGTCAAGGAACAGGAAAAGCAGAAAGTCAATGTCAGACAGTTTATTGCAGCGGTCAGGAAGTACACTGATATGCAGCAGCTTGACGCCTCTGTTCTCCGGGAGTTTGTGGAGAAAATTTATATCTCCGAGGTTTATACGCCGGACGAGAATGAGCCGCGCATCAAGGTCAGAGAAATCGAGATCGTCTATAACTTCATTGGTGCATTTGATTTTGAGGACGCAAGGGAGCAATCCCAAGCAGCCCAAAAAGAAAAGAAAACCGGCGTAGCCTAAACTACGCCGATTCTCTCACATAAATGTTTTCTTACGTCACCGCCCCTAAGCAGGGCTTTGTCTATAGTCTGAAATCTCCCGGAGTTTTTCCGGGAGATTTTTTTCACAGGACGCCTTTTCTGATCAGAAAATAACGCTTTTAGATATTGAGCAGATCACTGAATACCTTCAGTGCTCCGTCTGTCTCATGAGCCAGAACGCGTTTTGCAAGGACTTTACCAAGCTGGACGCCTTCCTGGTCGAAGCTGTTTACGTTCCACAGGAATCCCTGGAACATGATCTTATTCTCGAAGTGTGCAAGCAGTGCTCCCAGCGTCTTCGGATTTACCTGATCTCCGATGATGATGCTGGACGGACGGCCGCCTTCGAAGTTTTTGTTTTTATTCTCATCTGCTTTACCGCAGGCAAATGCAACGATCTGAGCTGCTACGTTTGCGCAGAGTTTCTGCTGGCTGGTGCTGCCCTGGATGTCGACATCGGTCTCCATCTGGTTATTGCGGAAGCCTACAAACTGCAGCGGAACGATATCAGTTCCCTGATGCAGCAGCTGATAGAAGGAATGCTGTCCGTTGGTACCTGGCTCACCGAAGAGAACCGGACCGGTCGGGTAATTGACCGGCTCGCCGAAGCGGTTGACCGATTTACCGTTGGACTCCATATCTACCTGCTGTAAGTGAGCCGGGAAACGGTTCAGTGCCTGGGAGTACGGAAGAACTGCAGTGCTCGGATAGCCAAGAACGTTTCTCTCGTAAACACCGATCAGCGCATCGAGCATCTCCGGGTTCTGTAATACGTCTTTGTTTGCAGAAAGTTTATCTTCTGCTGCAGCGCCCTCGAGGAATGCTGCGAATACTTCCGGTCCGAAAGCCAGGGACAGAACAGCGCCGCCGACTGCGGATGTGGAAGAATAACGGCCTCCGATGTAGTCATCCATGAAGAATGCTGCCAGATAGTCGTCGCTCTTTGCCAGCGGAGAAGTCTCACTGGTAACGGCGATCATATGCTTGGATGCATCCAGGCCTGCATTTTTCAGAGCGTCTTTTACGAAGGACTCATTGGTCAGAGTCTCCAGTGTGGTTCCGGATTTGGATACCAGAACGAAGATGGAATGTGCTACGTCGATCGAATTCAGAACAGCTGCTGCGTCATCCGGGTCAACGTTGCTGATGAATTTTGCTTCCATTTTGAAGCAGCCGTTTTTCTTTGCCCAGTTTTCCAGAGCCAGATACATCGCACGCGGGCCAAGGTCGCTTCCGCCGATACCGATCTGCACAACGGTGGTGAATTTTTCACCTGCTGCGTTGGTGATCTCACCTGCATGTACTTTGTTCGCAAACTCTGCGATGCGGTTCTGCTGCTCTACGTAGAAAGCACGTTTGTCTACGCCGTCTGCCGTAACGGTGTTTCCGAGCTGGCCGCGGGTCAGCTGATGAAGCACGAGACGGTTCTCTCCGGTGTTGATGACAGCACCGTTGTAAAGCTCCTCAAATTTTTCAGAAAGCTGTGCCTCTTCTGCCAGTTTTACGAGTGCGGCAAGGACATCCTCATTCACCTGTTTTGCTGCGTAGTTATACGCAAGTCCTTCTGCCATCGGAACGCTGTAAGATTTTACGCGCTCTGCTCCGTTTTCGCCGGACATCACCTCGGCAAGATTGACACGCTCCACTTTTTTCAACTCCTCAAAAGAAGCCAGTTTATCAAGATTGTTCCAGGTAACCATTGTTAAGTTCCTCCTGTTTTTTTATTTTGTCTCTCTATTCCGTCCGCGGAAACATTTTTATTCCCGCTATTATACCAATGAAACAGACTGCTTGCTAAAAACAGTCTGTTTCGTGATATTTTTTTATTTCGTATAGTTATAAGAAAGAGCTCTTGCGATCTCCACTGATATTCCGGCAGAGTCTTTGTCATGGACAGTGCCTCATCGATATCGTAATCTACATACTCACCGTTCTTGTATGCAACAACGCGGTCTGTTTTGCCTTCCAGAAGAAGGTCAACTGCGTAAGCACCCATGATGGACGCATATACACGGTCTTTACATGTCGGGCTTCCTCCACGCTGCATATGTCCAAGGATCGTTGCACGGGTCTCGATGCCGGTTGCAGCTTCGATTCTGCGCGCCATGCTGGTGGAATGGCCGATGCCCTCAGCATTTACGATGATATGATGTTTTTTGCCTTTTCTACGGTTCTCGATGATGTTGTTGATGATCTTCTGCTCATCGTAATCGTATTTCTCCGGAAGAAGAATATCCTCTGCGCCGTTTGCGATACCGCACCAAAGAGCGATATATCCGGCATTACGTCCCATAACCTCGATGATCGAGCATCTCTCATGGGAAGTGGAAGTATCTCTTACTTTATCAATGGCTTCCATTGCAGTGTTTACCGCGGTATCAAAACCGATGGTATATTCTGTGCAGGCGATATCCAGGTCGATGGTTCCCGGTACACCTACGGTGTTAATTCCAAGAGCTGCCAGTTTCTGCGCTCCTGCAAAAGATCCGTCTCCGCCGATAACTACCAGTCCGTCGATGCCGTGTTTTCTGCAGACATCTGCAGCACGTTTCTGGCCTTCCAGTGTACGCATCTCTGCGCAGCGGGCGGTATAAAGGATGGTACCTCCGCGCTCGATGGTGTCGGATACATCGCGGGCTGTCATGTCGATGATTTCTTCGTTCATCAGTCCGTCGTAGCCTTTCAGGATACCTTTCATCTGAACGCCCTTCTGCAGACCTCTTCTTACGGCTGCACGGATCGCTGCGTTCATACCTGGTGCATCACCACCGCTGGTAAGCACTCCGATTGTCTTTACCTTGTTAGTCGTTGCCATATGAATTCCTCCATCTCATCACACACATTAATAAACGAGTAGTTTTATTTATTAATCACACACAGTTTTATTTTAAAGCATTCAGGCCCTTTTTTCAATACTCTTTTCTACAACTTTCACGTTTCCGGTACCGAATTTTGCCTGAAGTGACGCCACCAGACGGGCATCTGCCTGCACATTGCGGCTCGGCGGCAGTTTTTTCATCGCTTTGATCGATTTGATGTAGAGAATCACGCTGTCCTTGCCGTCGGATTCATGCAGCATCTGGTACAGATCCGCCACTTCTCTCTCGTACGTTTCCTTGTCCGGGAACTGGATCCAGAGCTCTTTCGGGATGCCAGCAAACGGGAAAATTTTCTCGCAGATCAGCTTGCTCGGCTTATCATCCTCCGCGGAAACACGGCCCTGGATGAAGACACGCGCATCGGTCTGCATCATCGGTGCGTTTTTCTCGTAATCGCGCGGGAATACGACGATTTCCATACTGCCGACGAGGTCCTCGAGTGTGAGAAATGCCATTGTCTTGTTATTCTTTGTATATTTGATTTTTTTATCCGTGATAATGCCGCCGACAATCTCTTTCGCGCCGTCGGTGACGGATGGGAAACCCGTCTCCTCATCCGGCTGGAAGTCTGTCGTTACCGCGGAAATGTTCTTCCGCCAGCACTCCTCCTGCTCCTCGAGCGGATGACCGCTGACGTAGATGCCGAGCACCTCTTTTTCGAGCGCCAAAAGATCACTCTTTTCGTATTCTCCGACATCCGGGTACACCGTTTCATACGACCGTTTGGTCGTCTCATCTACGAAGTCAAACAGACTCATCTGGCCGCTTAACGAATCTTTTTTCTCGCGCGCCACATCATCGAGCACATTGGCGTAGACGAACATGAGCTGCTTTCTCGTCACGCCGAAGCAGTCGAATGCGCCCGCCTTGATAAAGTTCTCGACGGTCCGCTTGTTGACTTCTTTTCCGCTCAGGCGCTCCGCGAAATCCTTTAACGAGCGGAACGGTCCGTTTGCACTCCGCTCCTCCACGATCGCCTCCATGACCGGCTTTCCGATGCCTTTGACCGCCGCCATGCCATAGCGGATCGCCTGGCCGTCTACCGTGAATTTTCCTTCGCTTCGGTTGATGTCCGGCGGCAGAATGGAAATGCCCATCTGCCGGGAACTCAAGATATACTCTGCGACTTTTCCCGGGTTATCGATGCAGGAGGTCATCAGAGCCGCCATGAACTCAACCGGGTAATAGTATTTCAGCCATGCCGTCTGGTACGATACGAACGCGTACGCCGCCGCATGGGATTTGTTGAAGGCGTATTTCGCGAAGTCGATCATCTCGTCGTAGATCTTGTTCGCTGTCTTCTCATCAATGCCGTTTTTGATACAGCCCGGCACGCCCTCGGCCTCGTTTCCATAAACGAAATTCTGGCGCTCTTTTTCCATGACAGATGCCTTTTTCTTCGACATCGCACGGCGCACCAGATCGGCCCGTCCAAGCGAATAGCCCGCCAGTGCCTGTACGATCTGCATAACCTGTTCCTGGTAGACGATACAGCCGTACGTCGGCTCCAGAATCGGTTTTAAGAGCGGTGTATCGTACGTAACGGATTCCGGGTTGTTTTTTCCTTTGATGTACTGCGGAATAAAATCCATCGGGCCCGGACGGTACAGGGAAATTCCGGCGATGATATCCTCGAGGCTCTGCGGTTTTAACTCCTTCATGAAGTTTTTCATTCCCGCACTCTCGAGCTGGAACACACCGACCGTTTTCGATGCGCCGATCATACCGAGCACTTTCGGATCGTTGTAATCGATGTGAAGCAGATCAATTTTCTTATTGCTGTAACGCTCTGCGAGCTTTGTCGCATTCTGAATGACGGTCAGGGTCCGAAGTCCTAAGAAGTCCATTTTCAGAAGTCCCAGTTCCTCGAGCGTCGTCATCGTGAACTGCGTGACGATCGTTCCGTCGCTTCCTCGCGAGAGCGGCACAAATTCCACCAGCGGACGCGAGCCGATGACAACACCGGCGGCGTGCATCGACGTGTGGCGCGGCAGACCTTCAAGTCTCCGTGACATGTCGATCAGATGTGCAACCTCTTCATTGCCCTGATACAGCTCCCGCAGCTCGTGGTTCATCTGCAGTGCCTTGTCGATCGTGATATTCAGCTCATTCGGAATCATCTTCGCAATCGAATCGACCTGTGCATACGGCATATCCAGCACACGGCCGACATCGCGGATGACACCGCGCGCCGCCAGTGTACCGAATGTGACGATCTGTACAACGCGGTCCTTGCCGTATTTTCTCGTTACATAGTCGATGACCTCCGGGCGGCGTTCGAAGCAGAAATCCACGTCGATATCAGGCATGGTAACTCGTTCCGGGTTCAGGAAACGCTCGAACAGGAGCTGGTACCGCATCGGGTCCAGCTGTGTGATGCCAAGGGTGTAGGAAACAATACTTCCGGCCGCCGATCCTCGTCCCGGTCCGACCATGATGTCGTGGTCGCGCGCAAATTTGATGAAATCCCACACGATCAGGAAGTAATCGACGTAACCCATCGTTTTGATCGTATCAAGCTCGTATTTCAGCCGCGCCTTCAGTTCATCTGTCGCCGGGTGATACCGTTCCTCGAGGCCGTCGTAGCAGAGCTTATTTAAGTATTCCCAGGAAGTGTATCCCTCCGGCACATCGAATTTCGGAAGTTTTGTGACACCAAATTCGATCTCCACATTACACCGGTCTGCAATTTTCTGTGTATTTTCGATTGCCTGCGGTGCATACGGGAAGAGCGATGCCATCTCCGCCTCGGATTTCACGAAATACTGTCCGCCCTCGTAGCGCATGCGGTCCTCATCCGTGATCTTCTTTCCGGTCTGCAGGCACAGAAGAATATCGTGGGAATCCGCATCTTCTGCGTACGTGTAGTGAATATCATTCGTCGCCACCAGCTCGATGCCGGTTTCTGCCGAGAGGCGCATCAGCTGCTGATTGACCATCCGCTGCTCCGAGATGCCGTGATCCTGCAGTTCCAGGAAGAAATTGCCTTTTCCGAAAATCTTCTCATACCGCAGTGCGGCCTCTTTTCCCATCTCGTACTGGTTCCGCACCATCGCACGCGCCACCTCACCTGCAAGGCAGGCGGAAAGCGCGATAATGCCCTCGTGATACTTTTCCAGAATCTCCATGTCGACACGCGGCTTATAGTAAAATCCATCGATAAAGCCCGCCGAAACAATCTTCATCAGATTGGAATAGCCCGTATTATTTTCCGCCAGCAGAACCAGATGGTAGTACCGGTCCTCTCCGCGGCTGGTTTCGCGGTCGAAACGGGAACCCGGCGCCACGTAAACCTCACAGCCGAGGATCGGCTTGATGCCCTGCGCGCGGGCTTCTTTATAAAAATCGATACAGCCGAACATGACGCCGTGATCGGTGATCGCGGCGCTGTTCATGCCAAGCTCCTTGACTCTGGCAACGTACTCTTTGATCTTGTTCGATCCGTCCAGAAGGCTGTATTCGGTATGTACATGTAAATGCGTAAAACTCATCGTTTTCTCCTCTATTTTCCAAAGGCATGTTCCGTTGTCTCCAAGATCGTCTGCACCAGGCTGTCCGGCTCGATCGGCTTGGTCAGATGGCTGTTCATGCCCGCCGCGCGGCATCCCTCTTTGCTCTCTTCGGAGGACTGCGCCGTCATCGGGATGATCGGGACTTGTTTTGCTTCCGGAAGCTCCATGGCGCGGATCTGCTGCGCTGCCTCAAGGCCGCCCATCACAGGCATCATCAGATCCATTAAAATCACATCAAATTTCTGCGGATTCGCCGCATACTTTTCGACCGCCTCGCGGCCGTTCCATGCCTCTTCCACCGTCGCACCGTGATCGGTCAGGTAAAACTCGGCGATTTCCATGTTGATCTCATTATCCTCGACAAGCAGAACGTGGAAGTGGACAAGCTCTTTTCCTGCGATCCGTGTCTTTACTTCCTGAATCCGCTGTTCCTCGCAGTCAATGTAAAACGGAAGCCGGAATACATACGTCGTTCCGACGCCCTGCTGGCTCGTTACCTCGATCGTGCCCTGCATTTTTTCGATCAGTTCTTTGACGATCGACATGCCAAGGCCCGTTCCCTTGTACTGCGTTCTCGCACCGGACTTCTCCTGTGTGAACGGATGGAACAGCTCTTTTTCGATAAATTCGCTGCTCATTCCGATGCCGCTGTCCATGATGCGGAACTCGTAGACGACCCGGGTTCCGTCGCAGGAGACTTCGCCCGCATACGTATCGATCATTCCGCCTGGCTTGTTGTACTTGATTGCATTGCTGAAGAGATTCAGCATAATCTGCCGCAGGCGCAGCGGACTGCCGATCAGTCTCGTGTGCGTCAGCTCACCGCGGTGCGTACAGTGGGTAATGCCCATCTCCGTAATCTGCGCATTGACAAGGGATGCCACATCATCCATCAGATGCGTCAGGTCAAAAGAAACGCTCTCGATCGTCTCTTTTCCGGACTCCAGCTTATTCATATCGAGCACATCGTTGACGAGTGCCAGCAGATGGCTTGCGGAAAGATTGATTTTATCGAGGCAGTCGTCCACTTTTGCCTCATCCTGCCGGTTTTTGCGGATGATATCCAGCATGCCCATAATGCCATTGATCGGCGTGCGCACATCGTGGCTCATGCGGTTCATAAATTCTGTTTTTGCACGACTTGCACTGTCTGCAGCTCTAAAGGCATCCTGAAGCTGTATCTTCTCCCTCTCTTCCCGGCTGTGGAACTCTGACGTATCACGGAAAAGGATCATGCCGTGTACCACAACGCTCTCCCGCTTTGTCTTTCGGTCGTAGACGGTATCCTGTGACATAAGAACCGTCTTCTGCAACCATATTCTTCTGCCGGACTCATCTGTTTCCTGATACTCCACGACTACCTGCTTATCTCCGTTTTCAAAGCGCTGCAGCAGTTTCTTCGAGGAATCCACAATGCGGTATGATTCCAATGTCTCCTCCGCGACAAACGCACTGCATTCCCCGCAGTATTTCTCGTAGGAACACGGCAGATCTATATTGAGGTCAAATTTCTTCTGCCCGCTGTGGTAAAAAATCTGCTCCAGCGAATCATTCGTCAGATCAACGGCCAACACGGCCTCGGCCGTCTCGAGAAGTGCCTCGGCGTAGTGGCTGTTTTCAATGATCGACTGTTTCATCTGTTCATAGTATTGGTCGAGCTGTTCTTTTTCATTCCGAGCAGCTTCCTCATCGGAGCGGAACCGCTCAAAGCCCATCAGAAAATGGTGCAGTCCGCCGTCCTCGGCCGCGTCGTAGAA
Source organism: Blautia sp. OF03-13 (assembly GCF_003460685.1). Lineage (NCBI taxonomy): Bacteria > Bacillati > Bacillota > Clostridia > Lachnospirales > Lachnospiraceae > Blautia > Blautia sp. OF03-13. The sequence goes on from NZ_QTVR01000004.1 coordinate 60,123, forward strand.
CAGAATGGTGACTTTTCCCCGGCAGAGCGCTTCCCCTTCGCTGCCCTCCCGATACTCGCACAGAATTTCTACGCTCTCTTCTCCCTTCTGATAGCACTCCTTCAGATGGGTAAGATCCAGCATTCTACGCATTTCCTTTCTCTTTTCCTCATCCGTGATGCCCTGCACAATATGCTCGGCCGCACCGGTATAGCTGCCGTCCTCGGCAAGGAAAAAGCCCGAAACGGCGCGCAGAATCCGATACTGGTCCTGTCTTGCATTGCAGTAAATACAGTTGGAAAAATGGTATCCCTTTTTCTTTACGACGTCCAGCGCTTCCAGGCTGATCTTCCGCTCTGCGGCGGCTTCTTCCATCTTCGCGCGGTTTTTGTCGATATACATGTTCTGGTCCGCATGGCGGAACAGTTCCCGGATATCACAGTCTTCAAATTCCGTGGACAGTGCATAGCCTCCGGCGTAGCTGATCGGCATCTCCGGGTGCTGGCGGGAATATTCTGCCGTCTGCGTGCGGATGTGCTTCATGCACGCTTCCACTTCTTCGCGGTTCAGTCCGCGCAGAATGGCAAGAAACTCATCTCCGCCGTTTCTTCCGACGAAATACTCCTCCGGGACTGCTTTTCGAAGCTGAACGGCAAAGGAACGGATATATTCGTCTCCCTTATCGTGACCCAGACTGTTGTTGATCGTGCGCAGATTGTTGAGGTCAAACACGCAGACCGCATACACGCCGGAAATTTCTTCTCCTCCGTCGCTTCCCTCCAGAATCTCTTCGCATTTATTTTTATTTGGCAGGCCCGTCGCCTCATCGAGATAGACTTTCTTCTGCAGAATACGGTTCATCGCCGCATAGCGGACGGCCTTGATCAGCTCCATACCGATGACAAACACCAGACCGATGATATCTCCTACTACCACCTGCTCCAGCTTCTTCAGCGAAGACGCCATTCTCTGCGAATACGCTTCCGCAAGGCCCGTCGCCTCGTCACAGATTTTGAAAAAGGTCTCACTCTTTTCGATAATCGCGGTATTCTCATATCCTTTTTCACGCACCAGCAGAATCTCTGCCTTCAGCTCTTCAAAATACGATGCCAGCTCAGTCATCTTATCCTGAAAATCCCGGTCATCCAGGCGCACCAGATCCAGCTCGCTGCTTCCGTTCTGCAGACCGTCGATATAAGCGTTGATGTCTGCAATCATCGTATCCTGCGGTTCTCCCGCATCCTCCAGCTTGATAATCCGCTGCGTTTTTCCGCGCACCAGACCGGCATAGTTGACAACGCGGGCCGTTCCCTGTATTTTCTCGACCATCGACATAATGCAGAAAAACAGAATAATCAGAATGATCGTCAAAACCGTCATTGCGGTTTTGGAAATAAAAGATGTTTTTTTCTTACTTTTCTTTTTCTTCATCTCTCTCCATCAGATCCTGTGTCATTTTTTGTCATATAGATCATATTATAAGCGCAATCCTCTCTTCGCGCAACCGCAAACCGGGCGCAGAAAAAATTTCAAAATTTTATCTGCTGTCTGACACAAAAAAACGGACACCGGAGAGGATGTGCTTCCTGTCCAGTGCCCGATTTTTTCTTATTTTGCTTTTTCTGCCGTCCAGATTTTACCGTCGCGGATGACAACCTGTTTTTCTTTCATCAGATGGCCGACCGCGCGCTTAAATGCTGCTTTGCTGAGGCCGAATTCTCTCTGAATCACTTCCGGTGATGCTTTGTCATCAAATGGAAGGACACCTGCAAATTCCTCGATCACAGAAAGAACGCTCTCTGCATCGATTGCGATCTGCTCGTACGCTTTTCCGCGTGCGGACAGGGAGAGTTTTCCGTCCTCTTTGACTTCTGTAACGCGGCACTCAAGTTCCTGGCCGACATGATAGTCTGCCTGTGCTTCTCTCTTTGGAATCAGGCCGGAGTAGCGGTCATCAACAGCAACGAAAACGCCGAAGTTTCCGCTGATCTCGTAGATTCTTCCCTTTACGATATCGCCTACGACGTACGGAGAATTGGTTTTCAGGAAATGGTAAACCTTCATCGTTGCGCAGAGACGGTCGCTCTTGTCGATGTAGAGGGAAACCAGAACCTCATCACCTGGATGGAGGCGGCGGGTCTGCTGTTTAAACGGAAGAAACAGATCTTTTTCCAGACCCCAGTCCAGAAATGCTCCGATCTTTCCGGTAGCAGCTACGTTTAAGACAGCCAGCTCTCCAAGCACCAGCTTCGGCTCTCTGGTTGTCGCAATCAGACGGTCGCTGGAATCGCGGTACAGAAATACTTCCAGCTCATCTCCCTCTTTTGTTCCTTCCGGCACCTGTTTGATCGGCAGAAGAACGCGTTCCTTCTCGCCTGCTTCCCGGGTCTCCCCAAGATAAATACCGAATTCTACTTTCTTTACTACTACCAGCTTTTGCTTTCTTCCTATATTTAACATTTGACTTCCTTTCTTACTGCTCGCCGAGAGCCTTCATGCTCATCTCCTCGAGCAGGTCGCTCTTGATGTGGTACAGCTTGTCGGACAGATCCACGTAAACCTCATGCGGATTGACCAGACGTTTGGACTCCTCCCAGAGGGTATCTTTCTCTCTGGTGCAGATGTCGCGGATCTCCATGACGGATGGAGAAGTGTAGACGCATGCGCCCTTCTGGAAAATCGGAACGAGGAGCTCGCGTAAGGTGTAGGTTCCGCCTTTGATCTTCGTCTTTTTCCAGGTCTCGATCGGGTCGAAGATGATCATATCTTTGCTCTCGTCGAAGGTCTCGTCTGCGAGGCAGATCAGGTCGGCACGGATCTTTCCGGTTTCTTTATCATAAATACGATAAATCGTCTTATTGCCCGGGTTTGTTACTTTCTCGGAGTTCTCGGACAGCTTTATCTTCGGTGTGAATTCTGCGTCATCTTTATCTTTTGCTGCTGCCAGCTTGTAAACGCCGCCGAATGCCGGCCAGTCACCGGAGGTAATCAGATTTGTGCCGACACCCCAGGAATTAATCTTCGCACCCTGGGTTTTCAGGCTGTCGATCAGGTACTCATCGAGGTCACTGGATGCGGAAATGATGGCATCACCGAAACCTTCTGCCTCGAGCATCTGATATGCTTTTTTCGACAGGTAAGCCAGGTCACCGCTGTCGATGCGGATGCCGTAGCCCTTCATCGGTAAGCCCTCTGCTCTCATCTCTTTGAAGACGCGGATCGCATTCGGAACACCGGATTCGAGAACATCGTAGGTGTCTACGAGAAGAATGCATGCTTCTGGATACATTTTCGCATACGTTTTGAATGCGGTGTACTCATCCGGGAAGCTCATGATCCAGCTGTGTGCGTGGGTTCCCTTGACTGGAACGTCAAACATCTGTCCGGTCAGGACATTGGAGGTTCCGATGCAGCCGCCGATCATGGCAGCACGCGCGCCGTAGATACCAGCATCCGGTCCCTGTGCACGGCGGAGTCCAAACTCCATGATGCCGTCGCCCTTTGCCGCGTAAACAACGCGGGATGCTTTCGTCGCGATCAGGCTCTGATGGTTGATCATGTTCAGAATCGCGGTCTCTACAAGCTGTGCCTCCATGATCGGAGCGACAACTTTTAAGAGCGGTTCTCTTGGAAATACGACGGTTCCTTCCGGGATCGCATAGATATCTCCGGTGAAATGGAAGCCTCTTAAATACTCCAGGAAATCATCGTTGAAAATATGGAGGGAACGGAGATAGTCGATGTCATCCGGTGAAAAGTGAAGATCGCGGACATACTCGATTACCTGCTCAAGTCCTGCACATACGGCGTATGCGCCGCCGCATGGATTCTTTCTGTAAAATGCATCAAATACCACGATCTGATCGGACGGGTTCTCGTAGTAGCCCTGCATCATGGTAAGTTCATATAAATCGGTTAACAGTGTAAGGTTCTGCGCTCTCATGGCAAATTCCCCTTTCCTCATTGTGTTTATTACGTTCGTATCTTATTCTTTCCGATTGTACCACAATCATTGAAATTCCACAACTACGTATGGCTGTCCTTTTTCATCGTTCAGCGAGATAAAACAGCCGTTTTCCGTCTCAGCGCGCAACGGATGCAGGACATCGCCGAGGTGCGCCTGCTGTTTGTATTCGGCGCGCATCCGGCGCACGGTGAAGTTCTTCGGAAGGCATTCACCGGCAAGGGAAATGAACTGTGCGTTGTTGACGTGGTGGTTCGTATCGAGGTTGTGCGGCCGCACCGGGAACGGTTCGCCGATGAAATCTGCTTCCGGCATTTTCACTTTGCGCTCGCCGAAATCCTCGTCGATCGGATCGTCAATGCCATAGGCGTCTGTCGTCTCTTTCGGTGCGCGGACGGGATGACCCGTTTCCATATTGACGTAAGACCAGATGGAGTTGGCACAGGCGAGCATTTCGCCGTCTTCTGTTTCCATCGTGAAGTTACGCATGCCAAGAAATCCTTTGAAGCCGCTCGCCCATGTAGTGATTTTTACCGCTTCACCAAGGGATGGATAGCGGCGCACATGAATCTGCCACGCGGACAGCACCCAGGCGCAGCCTCGTTTTTTGAGCTCCGCAACGCCCTCGCCGATCGCTTCCGACTGGAAGGTACTGCAGTCCTGAAAGTAATTGATCAGCCCCGGCAGGGTGAGATTTCCGTCCTCACCGATTTCGCTGTAGCGGATTCTGCTCGTAAAGGAATACTTCATCGTTTCGTTCCTCCTGCTGTATTTGTTTTTGAGCATCGAAAAAGGCCTCAGGTACGAGACCTGAGACCTTTTAATGAGCTGGGCTACCTGGATTCGAACCAGGAACTGACGGAGTCAGAGTCCGTTGCCTTACCGTTTGGCGATAGCCATTGCCTTGCGACAAAATGTATAATACACTATCGCAAGAGAAAAGTCAACACCTTTTTTGAAATTTTTTTATTTTTTTCAAAAAACTGACTTTTGGAACATTTTGGAAGGGATTTGACGGCTCAACCCGGCCGTTGTCACTCTCCCGCCACGTATTTTTTGTCGATGTTGACGACGCATTCATACTTCTCATCCATTTCCTTCATCAGCGCCCCGATCTGCCCGATCACGCGATCACAGTCTTTCTTCTTATAAGAATACGGGATTTCAAGATCAAAAATCAGCTTCTTTTTCTCCGCCCCGTTGATCATACGGAAATCGTGGAAGGAAAGCTCCGGATCGAGAATGGAAATTACGTTTCTTACCTTCTCCTTTGTCGCAAGAACCGTCGCATCGTGGATCTCCACCGGATCCATGTGGATGACCAGCAGAATCCCCAATTTTTTGCCGACCTCATGTTCAATGCGGTCGATAATATCATGCGATACCTCGATATCGACATCTCGCGGCACCTCCGCATGGATCGATGCCATACTTCTGCCAGGCCCGTAGTTGTGGACAATCAGATCATGGGTTCCTACAATTCCTTCATAGGAAGCAACCTCTTTCATGATCCGTGCATACAGATCCGGATCCGCGCCCTGCCCGATCAGCGGTTCCAATGTATCTTTTGCAATGGAAATACCGGACCACATAACGAGTACCGCCACAACAAGTCCTGCGATTGCGTCGATATTAACCGAAAGGAAATGGCAGATCAATATAGAAGCGATCGTTGCGCTCGTCGTGATCACGTCGCCCATGGAATCCGCCGACGTTGCCAGCATCACCTTCGACTGAATGCGGTTTCCCAGTTTTCGGTTGAAAAGCGCCATCCACAGCTTTACACCAACCGAGAGCACCAGAATCAAAAACGGAACCATCTGAAATGTGATCTCTTCCGGATTGCGAATTTTCTCCAGGGAGCTCTTTAAAAACGTAAAGCCGACTTCAATAACCAGAAACGAAACGATCAGCGCTGCAATATACTCGATCCGTCCATGCCCGAACGGATGCTCTTTGTCGGCCGGTTTGTTTGCCATCTTGACACCAACAAAGCTGATGACCGAAGATGCCGCATCGGAAAGGTTATTGAACGCATCCGCCATGATCGCCAGAGAATGCATCCCAACACCGATCAGCAGCTTGGCGGCAAACAGCAATACATTGCAGCAGATTCCTACCATACTGGATAAAATACCATATCTCGTCCGCACATCCGCATTGTCAGTGTTCTCATACTCTTTTACAAAACATCTTACCAGAAAATCTGTCATGGGTTCCCCTTCTTTCCACAATACATTCAGAAACATTAGCTTAGATAAAAAGGGCCTCACGCATCGCCGCGAAGCCCTTATGTTTTTTCTGTCTTTTTCTATAGTAGGCAGTGTTGAAAAAAAAGTCAAGCCTAACATATTTTCGGAGATTCTATCGACAGAGAGAAAAAGCAACGCAGACTGCTTCTTTTCAGCAATTCTGCGCCGCTTTTTCTCTGTTTTTTCAGATTTTATCTCTTTTCAGGCAGATTTGACAATCGAATGAGAGTTTTTCTTTTTCCTGCCTGAAATAGCGTTACCGCCCACCGGTACCCAGCGAGCCGTAACGGAATAGCTACTATTTTACTTTATAAATTTTCGCCATATCCTGCACATACAGCGGATAGAACCGATAGCCCGCAAAATCGCTCCGAAGTGCAACCTCACATGCCATATCCTCGATATACAGGTTTGCCGCATCGTCACAGAGCAGTGTTTCCATTTTTTTGTAAATCTCAACCTGCTCCTCTTCATCCGTGCTGGTCTTAACCTGCTGATACAGTTTATCATACTCTTCGTTGCTGTAGTTGATAAAGTTCTTGGATGATGTTGAGGTAAACCGTTCCAGCAACGCGCGTCCGGTCAGATATGCCGCATCAACGCCGACAACCGTGGACTGGAACTTCCGGTCTGCATATACATCCGACAGCCAGCTGTCCCACTCGACCTGCTGAATTTTGGCAGTAACACCGATCGCTTTAAGCTGCTCTACCAGAACCTGGGCTGTATCGATATGCTGCTGATAATTGTTCGGCACTGTAATCGTAAGCTCAAATCCATCTGGGTATCCGGCTTCTTTTAACAGTTCTTTTGCCTTCTCAATATCCTGATTATATCGCTCTGACAGTTCCGGCACATAATATTTTCCAAATGCCGGGAACATGCTGCTTCCGATGATCGTTCCTTTTCCGTCCGCAATCATATCCAGCACTTCCTGGCGGTTTGCCGCATAGCACAGCGCCTGGCGCACCTTCACATTGTTGAGCGGTTCCACGGCATTGTTCAGATACAGCGCCTGTACCAGGTTCATACCGCCGTCATAAATCGTAAAATCGGAATCTTCGGCAAGCTGCGCTGTCTGTGTGGAACTGAGACGTGCATACATGTCCAGTGTACCGGATTTCAGGTTTGTTACGACTGCATTGCTGTCCTTGACAATTCGAAATGTTACCTTGTCCAGATACGCCTGATTTTCCGTATCCCAGTAATCGCTGAATTTTTCAAGGACAATGTTTTCCTGCGGGGACCGTGATACATAGTGGAACGGGCCTGTTCCGACCGGATCTGCTTCCAGATCTTCCACATGCTCAGGTACAATCGCTACCGTCAGATAGGCAAGAAACTCGGTGTCTGCCTCTTTTAAATAGATGTCGATCGTGCTCTCGTCCGGAATTTCAACCTTGTCCACATTGGAAAATGCCTCTACCAGAGGCGTTCCGTCTCCGTTGATACCCGCACAGCGTTCGATTGAATATTTTACATCCTCTGCAGTGACGGTCGTTCCATCGTGGAATTTGACACCATTCCGGAGCTTGAAGGTATAAACCTTTCCATCCTCCGAGATCGAATGACTCTCTGCCACCGCATCGTTCAGATTTCCTTCTTCATCGGGCTTTACAAGGCCCTCATAAATATTGAATAGGATTTCTTTCGTTCCTGCCGCAACAGATTTGTGTGGGTCAAGACTATCCTCAATGTCCTGAGGAATTCCTACCGTGATGGAACCTCCCATAACAGGTTCCCCTGTCGGGGTTGATTCCGTTGATACCTGAGAACTTGTGGTATCGGAAGAATCTGCTTTCCCATCCTTGCCATCCTGCATCCGCCAAGTACAACAGTAAGAGCTGCAACTAAAAGCAGCGCAAGTACGCTTCTTCTTTTCTTCATGATTTCTCCTTTTGATACGAGTTCTCTCATTTTGTAATTGTCACGCCTATTGTATCCGACCTGTTCCCAAATAGCAAGTACATTATTGTATACAATTTATTTTCCGAATCCGAAAATCACGTATATCCGCCCGCGTATTCCGGATTCTTTCCCTCGGGATGTACCAGAAAAGATAAAAATTTTGCCGCCCGGGAATTTTAACATTCCCGGGCGGCAAACGCTTTTGCTTTTTTTCTTTTATCCTTCAATGGAGATTGTCTTTTTCTGCTCCACAGCCGGTTTTGCTTCCTTCTTCGGTACGAAGAGTTTCAGCAGACCGTGTTTAAATTCAGCCTTGATATCCTCTTCGGTAATATCTTCACCTACATAGAAGCTTCTGCTGCATGCACCTGCGTAACGCTCTTTACGGATGTAGCGGCCGTTCTCTTTTTCTTTCTCGTCTTTGTCAAGACCTTTCTCTGCACTGATGGTCAGATAACCATTTTCCAGTGTGGCCTGAACTTCATCTTTTGTGAAGCCCGGAAGGTCAACCACTACCTCGTAGCCATTAGCCAGCTCGCGAATATCTGTTTTCATCACATGGCTGGCTTTGCGGCCATACAGTTTCTTTTCTGTATTCTTCATCTCTTTGTCATAATCATAGAACGGAAAATCGTTGAAAAAGTCATCAAATAAATTTTCTCCAAAAATACTAGGCATTAACATAAGTCATCGCTCCTTCTTATTCTTCTCATGGAACCTGATCCATGCTTTTTCTCCGGTTTTTCTTTTCACCGGATCTTTTTGTTTACCTGTTTCTTTGGAACGGAAAGGCTTCCGGATACCGGAGGTTTTCTTCTTTTCCTCTCTTTGTATCCCTCTTCCTTTGTTCTAGCTGTAATATAACACTTATTATTAGCACTGTCAAGAGACGAGTGCTAATTATTTTGTGAAAATTTTGTGAACGCTACGAGTCATGCACATTTACGCGAAAAGCCCTCGTTCAAGCTTGCTTGATAAAGAGGGCTTTTTCATGGAAATGTATAGGGCGACAGCCCGACAGCGAGGGAATTTATTCCCGAGCTGTGCACAGACACCTATATGAGTGAAACTTAGCGAAACTTAAATTACGCCCAAGATGGAATATACTTATTTGTTTGTACTTGATTTTTTAATCTGATCATCTATATCTTCTCCATCACCAAATACCGTAACCTTTATTGATCTTCCCCTTTCCGTTTGATATTTCCGGATATACTCTGTTAATTGTTTTACGTAAATTTCTTCATCTTCCACAATTGCAATCTGTATCATCCTATACCCACCTAAATCTCCTTATTCTGTTAAATAGAAAGTAGAAATTCTGTTAAGTTTTCAATAGCATCTGGTTTTTCTGATAGTTCTTTCCCCATCAGTCCCTCTCCCATAATACCAGGATCCGCACTAAGAGATACAGCGACTCGACTTGAATTCCATACAGCTTCATACATCATTTCCTGATTTTCTTTTGTTACTTTATTGAGAACGTAATAAAATGGTTTTCGAATACTTTGCGATAATTCCCCGATTTTTTTGGAAAGCTGTAGGGATTCATAGGATGGATCTATGATTATCAATATCAAATCTACACCGTTATCAATTCCACGTCCAAAGTGTTCAATACCAGCCTCCATATCCATTAGCGCAAATTGGTCTTCTGTAAGCCTGAGATTTTGGATAAATTGAGTCATAACAGTTCCCATAGCACAAGAACACCCTTCATTTGCCTGATGAATTTTTCCACTGGTCATCAGTTTTACACCGTCTTTCAGACTATAATAATCTTCCGGTATATCATCTATAGTCCAGGTTTCCTCAAAAAACTGATGAGTAAATTTTGATAACATCATATCATTTAAAACATTTTGCTTACCACCGAAATAGTCTGTAAAATCTCTGGGAAGCTTCATACCCAGCTGTCGGTGTAGACCATAATTAGATTCATCGGAATCAATTACCAAAATTTCTTTTCCTCGTCTGGCTAAAGCCTTAGCCAAAAGACTGGTTACTGTACTTTTTCCACATCCACCTTTTCCGCAAACTGCTATTTTCATCTCTATCTTTACTCCTTTTCTTTTTTCTAAATAATAGGCATTACATATGACCATACTTCAAACTGTCTTACTCCACTTCCTCCAGTTCTGTTCCTTCTGGAAGAATATATCCGCAGTTATCACATACTCCATCCTCTGCAAGTATCCCGTCTTTCACAAAGGCTTCAATGCCTCCCGGTTCATGACAGCGTGGACAATCTAATTCCTGTATCTTTTTCTGATTTCTTACATCCTGGCAATTGGCAAATTCAATTTTACCCATAGTGATTCCTCCATTTTCATTCCATATCAATTTGTCTTCGCAAAAAAGTTCCTACCATACGGGAAAAATTGCTGATATTACGAATATAGGCAAAGTCTTTTCCATAGATTCTCTTTTCCACGGAGAGCTCTTCTTCATTCCCTACAAAAATACCAATTACGAAAATTCCCTGATTTCTGGCCCGACGTACCTCATATGCAGTATCTTTCACAGCTTTTTCTCCGTCATAGATCTTGGGCTGGCGGGTTCCTGGTCGTTGTATGCTCATATCACAGGGTTTTCCATCACTTAATACGATTAAAATCTTATTTTTTTCCGGTCGCTCCATGAGAGAGGAACCGACTGTTTTCAGTGCAAGCCCATCTCTGTTATTGGCATATGCACGAAATTGAAAGATTCTTTCATTTGTTTCCCTTGGATCTTCATAATCCCGAAATCTCTGAAGTACTGTATATCCCCAGAAAGCACAGTATCCTGTCACCCGATGAGGAATTCCTGCCTGGCTTAATGCTTCACTGATAATATATCCCTGCGCCGCTACCTGAGCCTGTCTGTCAGCCTGGGAACCACTGGAATCAATCAGGACGTCTATTACAAACTCAGAATCGTCAGATCTCTTTTTTCTATTAAATAACTTGTCATCGTCTGTTCTTCCAATTTTCCATAATCTCTCAGGAACAAGCTGTCCTGCATCAGATCTGCTGACAAAATCATCCTTTCGGATTATAAAGGCCCGTTTCAGTGACTCTGCCAACACAGAAATATTTCTTTTAATGATCCAGTGATTATTTCCATAATAGGCTTTATTTTTTTCAAACTGAAGCTGAGAAAAACGGTATTGATTATTTTTAATCACAGGGCTCTGTAATATTCCATCTGTAAGATACAGGTTACAGTTTTTATGGATTCCTGTACAAAATTTCCGGTTGACTCTGGCCTGCTCCGATTCACTTAGATACGATTTTCCGTAATTCAGTTCCACATATTCCCGTATCCGTCGCACTGCCTGTGGATTTATATTCTCCGAGCTTTCCGGAACTTCTTCATTTTCCGGAGAGAAATAAAATCTTTTTTTCTTTTTGTTTCTGATATCCAGACTCATCATCTTTTTTTTGAGATTAGAAAGATATTTTTGAATGATGTCTTCCATCTGTTCATCTGTCATGCATTCCTGCCACGCGTCATTGGTCAATGCCATATCCGGTAAATTCAGAATCTTCTCCAGATTTCCATTCTTTTTTTCAAAAGAGGGATCCAGAACATGATTATAAATCTCATCTATCACGTTTATGACATCTTCCGTATTTTCCGCATCCTTCAGAGAAAGAATCTTGTACAATGCAATCTCTGCCTGTGGATCCATTCCCTCATCGTCTGTGTTCTCCAGAACATGCCTTATATACAGAAGCCTAATCCTGTGAATCAGGTCTGTTCCAGCTTTGTCTGATACCTGCTCTTTCTCGGCCTTTTCCAATTCTCTGAACGCCTGTTCTCTGATTTCCTTTGTTCCCAAACGTTCTCGAATGATAAAACGCTCCACAGCAGCATCCATGCATAATCCAGCAAGAGGCAAAAGTATATCTTCTCCAGCAGAAAAATGTAATTTTTTCATCAAATACATGCCAAGTTTCTTCTGATCAAAATATCGTGCAAAGGCACCCTGCTTCACTGCCTCATATAGAACCGTTTGTTTTGAATAAACATATTTTTCTGTGTCCGGTTCAAATTCCATATCATAATCACCACTGACTGTCCAAAAAAGATTTCTGATACGATTGCTGATCTCCAGACGATGTTCTTCCAGTTGTTTCGCCGGCCATCTGACATCCTCCATACAAGTTTACCCCCATATGTCTTTTCCGGTCCAGGAAGATGGGATTCTGGTAGAAACCACATCTTCTACGATCTCTTTTTCAAATACATCAAAACTTTTATTTATGATTCCCATCTGGATTGCATCAATTGGAGAAAGTCCGCTTTTTGTTGCTTTTACAGCAGAAACCAATCCTCTCAGGTCAAGAGATTTTGTTGAGATTTCTCCATGATAAGCTTTGATCTGCAAATCCAGAAACAGTCCTGCAAAAGCTTTCAGTGCACTTTTTTCCCCATCTGGAAAATGTTGTCTTAATACAAAAAGGACACTATCCTCATCCATTTCAGGCATATCAATTACCATAAACCTTGAAACCAATGCTTCATTTAGCTCTCTGGTACCTGCGTAGCCATAATTCATCGTGCCGATAAATCGTGTTGCCGGATGAAGTAAAATCCTGTTATATCCTGGAATATCGATTCTGCGCCGATGATCCAGTGTGGCATGCAGTACAGAAACCGCATCATTTTTTGCCATATTGATTTCGTCCAGGATTCCAAATCCTCCAAATTCCGCGCATTGGTAGATGGGGCCTTTCCGAAGGCGAACCTCATTATTTATAAAGGTATCCGTTCCAATCAGATCGGCACTGTCTGTATTTACATGAAAAGAAATGTCGTATTCCGGTCTTCCGAATATCCATGCCAGTGTCTCACATAGTACATTTTTCCCTGTAGCTTTCGCACCGGAAAGTAACAGGTTATCTCCCTGAAGAAGCGCTGCTATTGACATTTCCAGAATCTTTTTCCCATAAAACAGGATATCCGGTTTTTCTACCCGTTCCTTTACCTGATCCTCTACCTCATAACGCATGTGAAAATCTCTCAGTTCTCCAATTAGTTCCTGCGCTATCTTCTGGTCTTCTAAATATTTTTCTATTTCTGCCCAATGATTTCTCATGAAGATTTTCCTTTCTTTACAATTAGTTATGCCAAATCAGATAATATTTCTGTTTACTCAATCTTCAAACTTTCAATCCTCCAACTCACAATTCCAACTTCTTTACAATTTCTCCCAGTGCACTTCTTACAGGAGAATCTTTCGGAAGCTGTATGATCGGCTTTCCATCACAGTCATACTGATATACCTGGTCATCATGTGGCACAACCCCTAACAATTCCAGTCCCTGATTTCGAATTTCTTCCAGAGTTCCGGCATCCAGTTTTCCATCCGGAACACGATTCACGATTAATCCAGTTTTCTGTGGTTTAAAGTTTAACTCCTTCATCAGCTTTGCAATACGTCCGGCTGCCTGAACACCTCTTCTGGAACAGTCACTCACAAGAATCGCAACTTCCATCATTGGCAGGATTCCTCTGCTGATATGTTCCATACCCGCTTCGTTATCAACCACAATATATGGATAATGGCTTTGCAGTTTCTGAACCTGGGTCTGCACAAGACCATTTACAAAACAATAGCAGCCCTGTCCCTGGGTTCGTCCCATTACCATCAAATCATAATCGTCTTCTTCTGCAATCGCATCAGAAAGACGCATTTCCAGATATGCCTGTTTTGTCATACCGGAGGGAATCTGATATCGTGGGTCTATGCCTGCCCGCTCAATTTCTTCTCTCAGCTCCCCAAGTGTGACCTCCGGCTCAACACCGAGCACTTCGTTCAAATTTGCATTTGCATCTGCATCCACCGCCAGGACCGGACGTTTTCCGCTTTCACATAAATACTGGATCAACAATCCACAAAGAGTTGTTTTTCCTACGCCGCCTTTTCCTGATACTGCAATTACATGTCCCATGTTTTTCCTCCTAAAATTCTGAACAATCTGTTGACTTTTTCTTTAAACCTCATTATAGTTGTTACTATATAAATTACAATAATCAATCTGTGAGATTTGTATGGTTACTCAACACATCAGAAAAATTGTTGAGAAATTATATGATACTAACTAATACAGGAGTATATAATGTCAGAAAAAACGAGAAAACAAGATCGCCGTACCCGCTATACCAGGCAAACCATAAAAGATACGTTCTTAGAGTTGTTAAATCAGAAAAGTTTTACGAAAATTACAGTTACAGAGATCTGCAAAAATGCTGAAATCAACCGTGGCACTTTTTATCTTCATTACTACGATATCCATGATGTATTATCAGATATTTTTAATGATATGACTCAGGATATGTTAACAACGGTAGATCATTTATTCTGTCTAAATCAAAAAAGCTGTTCCTATCCGTTCTGTCAGAAAATACAGATGGAATCACAATACAGGGCACTGTTTCTGGATGATGCAATTGCCCCTATTCTTCTGGAAAAAATAGCAGAAAATACAAAAGAAGGCTATGTGACCTGGCTTATGTCACACAGCCTCCTGACCTTTGAACAGGCAGAATCGGTTTTTTATTTTCAAATGAATGGCTGCCTTTCCATCAACAGACTGATGCTCCGCAATCACTGTAATGACTGGAAACAGATTCAGACAGTAATCGACAAATTTATCAAAGCCGGGCTGGAAAGTTTTCTGATTCATGATCAGAGAGAAGAAAAGGCTTCCGATAATTTTTGCAGCAAAATTTCTCCAACTGTTACCGCATCTTCTACACTCAGATAATGATCGGCATGATCCTGAAGAAATATTTTGCCAGATGCAGGAAATTCTTCATCTGCAAACCATATCTTTAAAGTTACCGGATATCTTGGCAGAACTGGAAAAACAGCACACAGATCCGCCTTTGTTTCTGTGAATTCTGCACCTAGGTTTTTACATGCTTTCTGAATTTTCTCAGGATCTTTATCCTGCAAAAGCTTTTCCAGTTTCTGCTCTGCAGTCCGGTCAAACTTGGTTCCCCGAATCAATCCATCTTTCAGGTTACCAAAAGTAATGAGCTTCTGTGAGCCTTCTGTGCCATCGGCCATATCCAGATAATGCAGCAATGTCAGATAATGCCATTCGTCCACGTTTGAGTTAATACGAAACTCAGGGAGTTGAATTTCAATTGTTTCATAAAAACTCAGT
Organism: Blautia sp. OF03-13; assembly: GCF_003460685.1. Taxonomy (NCBI): domain Bacteria; kingdom Bacillati; phylum Bacillota; class Clostridia; order Lachnospirales; family Lachnospiraceae; genus Blautia; species Blautia sp. OF03-13. The sequence continues at coordinate 75,389 of NZ_QTVR01000004.1, forward strand.
ACTTCAAGCACATTCCGGCTGCTATGAAAAACAGCCCCGCTTTTTGCAGCAATCTCCTCTCCGGAACGATTTTGCAGCCGTTTTACTGCTGCCTGCAACATTTCCTGAAATGCACGATTTTCTGTTTGATTTTTGTATTCCATAAGTTCTCCTTTGTGAACATTTATAGTATCTGTGTTGACTTTTCCTTTAATCTCCATTATAGTTGTAATTATATTATTTACAATCATCAAAGCATTAAAAAATGTACAGTTTATCAACACATTAAAAAGAACTGTTGAGAACTTAGGATGTTTTAAACAAACCAGAAATATTTTCATCCCAAAAACGTGAAAACAAGATCATTATATCATACTACAAGGAGTTTCTTATCATGAAATATTCAACGAAATTAAGTGATACTGTTCATGTGATGGTTCTGATTGCTATCAACCAGGAAAAATCCCTCTCCAGTGCCTCAATTGCAGAAAGTGTCCATACAAATCCCGGCTTTGTACGCCAGCTTATGTTAAAACTAAAAAAAGCGGAACTTATGACCAGTGTAGCCGGACATGCCCGTCCTTCTCTTTCAAAACCAGCCGATCAGATTACATTGCTGGATATTTATAAAGCAGTTGAAGGTGATAAACCATTGCTTCATTTAGATACTCATACCAATCCAGATTGTGGCGTTGGCATTAACATTCAGTTATCTTTGCAGGGATTTTATAATGAAATTCAAAAGGCTGCCGAAGAAAAAATGAATACGATTACTTTACAGGATATCATAGATACCTACTATCAGCGGATATCTATAGAAAATAACTTACAGAATATTATTTAACAGGAGAACACTTTCATGTACCTTCAGCAAATACGAAATGCTACCAAAACACTGTGGGAGAAGTAGACTATGAGAAAACAATCTGGTCAAGTTCATAGCAGGAAATCTTCTGCAACTCTCCAACTGACAGTAAGTTTACTCTATCCTTAATTGCTTAAGCTGGTTGTATATGAATAAAGAATGATGTATAGTATTTGCAAGAGGCACCTTCTTTCGTAAATGTTGCAAATGTTTGTTTCGTCACTTTCATTATACAACATCAAGAATCAAGGTGTCTTTCTTTTATGCAAAATCACGAACTTGCTCATTTATAGATAAAACGATTTTATTTTTATTTCAAAAGCCGTTTTTACTAAAAATACGTCTGCCGTTTTTGGTCATTATTACTATGCATTGATACCTGGTCAAATTTCTTCCGAAAACAGATGATTTCAGGAATCAACTTGTCGACACACTCCTTTGTAGTATGTTGTCTATCTTCCATTGAAATCTCTCTTCTTTGGTGATACAATGTGTTACAATGCTTATCAAAAGTTACATCATTTTGGGGGACATTTACACTACAAAGGAGAATTTTATTTATGTTTCAGGTTTTTGTTGATTCAGCGGCAAATCTGCCTGCTGTTACTGCGAAAAAATACGATATCCATGTCGTTTCTTTCGTCAATCTTGTGAATGGAAAAGAGCTGGTCTGCTTCGACCCGGATCTGTCACCGGAAGAGGAGCTTGCAAAAGGAAAAGAATATTACAATGCCATGCGCACCGGCTGTGAAATCAAGACCGGACTGATCAGCACCGCAAATTTTGCGGATGCGTTCCGCACCGCTCTTGAGGCAGATCAGGATGTCATCTATCTTTCCTTAAGCAAAAACATCAGCGGAACTTATAACTCCGCAAGACTTGCTGCCGAGGAGCTTCTTGAGGAATACGGCGGAAAACGTAAAATCCGCCTCGTCGATTCCCTGAATGCCTCTCTTGCACAGGGCATCCTCGCCATCTATGCCAGCGAAATGCGCGATCGGGGCATGAACGTAGACGAAGCGGCAGATCTTCTGGAAACCTACGTCGGCAAAATGAACGGCATTTTCACCGTCGGCGATCTGAAATATCTTTCCCGCACCGGAAGAATCAAGGGAAGTGTCGCTGTGGTCGGAAATATGCTGAAAATCAAACCGATTCTGCGTGGAAGTGAAGATGGCTATATTGTTTCCTACAAGAATGTCCGAGGACGCAAGGCCGTTTTAAATGAACTGATTCGTCTTTTCTGTGAAACGATCGAAGAACCGGAAAAGCAGATCGTCGGAATCGCACATGCAGATGCCTATGAGGAATCTCTTTATATGATGGAAGAAATCCAGAAAAGAGTGAAGGTGCGTGAGTTTATCAATACTTCCTACGATTTCTGCACCGGCAGCCACGTCGGACCGGATACAATCGCTTTGTTCTATCTCGGAAAAGATCGCAGTCTTCTGTAAAAGGAGCAACCAGACTAACCACTGCTGTTTCACTGTATTTTTTCCGAAATTGCTGCAAACAGCGGAAATACTGTTTCTTTTTTCCATGCATAATTCCACCTGTTTTTCCACATACTACCCATACAGTACAAATTATGGAAAGTACATTGCGGAAACAGGAGGAATTTTTCATATGAAAGCGACGGGAATTGTTCGAAGGATTGATGATCTGGGGCGTGTAGTGGTTCCCAAGGAAATCCGGCGCACGATGCGGATCCGGGAGGGACAGGCCATGGAAATTTATACCGGACGGGAAGGTGAGATTATCCTGAAGAAATACTCACCGATCGAAGAGCTGGCGGAATGCGCAGCAGGGTTTACAAAATCGATTTCAACGGTGACCGGATGTCTCGTCTGTGTTTCGGATCAGGAACAGATTGTAGCGGCAAACGGGCCGGAACAGAAAAATTATCTTGGCAAGTCCATCAGCAGCCGGCTGGAGGAAGCGATTCTGAACCGGAAAACAGTACTTGCGCGTCCCGGTGAAAAGGCTTATTTTTCAATTTTGGAAAACACAGACAATACTACTCCTCTGCCGGAGCTCATTTTTCCGATTCTCTCCTCCGGTGATGCCATCGGTTCAGTCATTCTCTGCGGCAAAGACAGGGAGTCCCTGCCGGGCGATACGGAAAAGAAGCTCCTCCAGGTAGCGGCAACGTACCTCGGACGGGAAATGGAAAACTAAACAGGGGATTTATCGAAGGCAATTTATCAAAGGCTTTTTGCATCATCCGCACCGGTTATGCAAGAGGCCTTTTCCTGTTATTCTGTAATTCGAGATATTCCAATTTTATCTTGCTATTTACACCTGCATTGTCTACAATAAAAATGACGTGCACGAAAACCTTCAGCCGATACGCCCGAAGCTTTTCTATGCCTGCTTTTATAAGCCGGGAAAAATTCCCGGAGTATCCTACATTACACAAGGAGGAATTTCCATTCATGAAATACATTGCAAAGAAATTCGGCTCTCTCCTTCTTACGCTGCTTCTTGTATCCTTTTTATCGTTCTTTGCCTTTTCCGTCATACCCGGAGATGCGGCAAAATCGCAGCTTGGCACGGAGGCGACGCCGGAGCGGATTGAGGCTCTGCAAAAGGAAATGGGACTGGATCGGCCGGTTCTGGAACGGTATGCTTCGTGGGTAACCGGCTTTTTTCATGGAGATCTCGGCACCTCGTATTCGTACTCGATGCCGGTCGGAGAACTGATCCGCGATAAAGTTCCGATTACCATCGCTATCACCGTTATCGCATTCCTGATGATCCTTGTTGTCTCGATTCCCATCGGCATTTTCACAGCACAGCACGCCGGAGGCCATCTGGACCGGCTGATCATGACAATCAATCAGGTGATCATGTCTGTGCCGGGATTTTTCATCGGTATTCTGATCACGTATCTTTTCGGTCTGATTCTCAAATGGTTTCAGCCGGGCGCCTATGTGCCGATTTCTGAAAATTTTTCCGGTTTTATCGGTTATCTTGTTGCACCGTCTGCCGCCATTGCACTTCCGCGCTGTTCCATGGCTGTCAAAATGCTGCGCAGCTCTGTGCTCTCGCAGCTCGATGCCGACTATGTGCGCACCGCCTATTCCCGCGGAAACAGTACACGCCGCGTTATGTATCACCATGTGCTGAAAAACGCCCTGATTCCGGTACTGACCTTCTGGGGCATGACAATCGCAGATATTGTGGCAAACAGCATTATTCTGGAACAGGTTTTTTCGATTCCGGGCATGGGCAATCTTCTGATCACTTCGATCTCCAACCGCGATTACCCCGTGGTTCAGGGCATCCTTGTACTGATCGCCGCCCTCATTGTTATCATCAATTTCGTGGTAGATCTGCTGTATGGCAGAATTGATCCGCGCATCCGCGTAAAAGACTGACGGGAGCTTTCGATCATCCGCTCCCTGCGACCGAAAGGTCGCAGGGAGCCGCCCACGACAAACGAAAGGGTTTTCATTATGAAAAAGAAACGCAATCTCACGCTGATCATCGGAGCTGTTCTCACCGCTTTTATGCTTCTGTTTCTTCTGATCGGCTTTTTCTACACACCGTACGACCCGGATGCAATGAACGGCGCAGCCAAGTTTGCTGCTCCATCTCTGTCGCACCCGTTCGGCTGCGATCACTTTGGACGCGATATTTTCAGCCGCGTCTTAAAAGGAACCGGTACAACCTTCTTCGTCGCTTTCGCTACTCTGCTGCTCGGCGGAACCATTGGTGTCCTCGTCGGTGCGTTCACCGGGTATTTTGGCGGATGGATTGACGAACTCCTGATGCGCATAAACGATGTCATTGTTTCCTTTCCGGGAATCCTGCTGGCGCTGGTATTTATCGCGCTGCTGGGTCCCGGCAAATACAACGTGATCCTTGCACTCGGTATCGTATTCATTCCGAGCTTTGCACGTATCACCAGAAGCGAATTTCTCGCACGCAAAGATATGGACTATGTCAAAAGTGCCCGTCTGATGGGTGTTTCCCATCTTCGGATCATATTTGTACATATCCTGCCAAATACGGTCCCGTCCCTTCTTTCGATGGCAGCAATCGGTTTCAACAACGCCGTTCTCTCCGAGGCCGGCATGAGCTTTCTCGGCATCGGTGTCCAGCCGCCCGATGCCTCGCTTGGACGGATGCTCTCAGAATCCCAGACGTATCTGATGACTGCTCCCTGGGGCTCTGTTTTCCCCGGTCTTGCTGTCATTTTACTGGCGCTTGGCGTATCGCTCCTCGGCGACGGATTACAGAAGAAAGGCGGTAACTGATATGGCACTTCTCGATGTACGTGACTTAAAAATTGCATTTTACGATACCACGCCACCGACCGAAGTGGTAAAAGGCATCTCCTTTTCCTTAGAAGAAGGTGAGACGCTTGGCATTGTCGGGGAATCCGGTTCCGGCAAAACCCAGACGGCGCTCTCCATTCTGCACCTTTTAAAGGAAAATTCCGCCGTATCCGGCGGAGAAATTCTCTACGAAGATTCTTCCGTTGCGCACGCTTCCAGCCAGGATCTGCAGCGCATCCGCGGAAAAGAAATCAGCATGATTTTTCAGGAACCGATGACCTCTTTAAATCCGGTTCTGACCATCGAAGAACAGATTGCAGAGGGACTGCTGATCCATGAGAGCTGCACACCGGCAGAACGTCATGAAAAGGTTCTTGCCATAATGCATGAGGTCGAGCTTCCCGACCCGGAAAAGCTTTGCAAAAAATACCCTCACCAGCTCTCCGGCGGTCAGCGCCAGAGGGTGATGATCGCTGCGGCGCTTATTACAGAACCGAAGCTTCTGATTGCAGACGAGCCGACAACAGCTCTTGATGTGACGATTCAGTCGCAGATCTTAAAGCTGCTGAAAAAAATCAATGAACGCCATCACACGGCGATTCTTTTTATCTCACACGACCTCGGCGTCATCCGTTCGCTCTGTGACCGGGTCATCGTCATGAATCATGGGACGATTGTGGAATCCGGCAGTGTAGACGATGTCTTTTTCCACCCGAAGGAAGACTACACCCGCCGCCTGCTCGATGCAATTCCGAACCGACGAACATCGCTGCGAAAGCGAATCAAAATCGCTCCAACAGCTCAATGGCCGACAGGCTCTGACAAAAAAGCTGCTCCGCCGGCGGAAAAGGAGGAATAACCCATGGAAGAAATCAGTCCGAACAACATTCTGAAAGTCAGCCATATTTCTGCCTCCTATCAGGAGGGAAAGCAGAGAAAAACGGTGCTTCATGATATCTCTTTCGAGCTTCATGAAAATGAAATTCTCGGTCTCGTCGGAGAGAGCGGATGCGGAAAATCGACACTCTCCAAAGTGATCTTAGGATTTATCCGCCCAGATGAAGGCGAAATAATTTCGCAGGTCGACCATCCGCAGATGATTTTCCAGGATCCGTTTTCCTCCCTGAATCCGGCGAAGAAAATCTCCTGGATTTTAGAGGAGCCGCTTCGGATGCAGAAAGTTCCGAAAGAAGAACGAAAAAAACGGGTTCTTGCGATGGCCGAAAGAGTCGGCCTCTCCGCAGAGCACCTGAAACGCCGCCCGCATGAGCTCTCCGGCGGCCAGCGCCAGAGAGTCAGCATCGCGGCCGCACTGATCCAGGGCTCACGCCTGATCCTTGCCGACGAACCGGTTTCCGCTCTCGATGTGACGATTCAGAAGCAGATCATGGAGCTGATGGTTCAGCTTCAGGAGGAGCTTCAGCTCTCGATTCTCTTTATCTCGCATGACCTCAACGTGATCTATCAGATGTGCGACCGGGTTCTCGTGATGAAAGAAGGCCGGATTGTGGAGAACGCGGAGACGGAAGAACTGTTTGCGCATCCGCAGAATGATTATACAAAGGAGCTTCTGGCGGCATCACCGGAGCTGTAGTTTTATTTCCAGCATTCTCTAAACACCCGAAGTACATTCTTGGAAAAGACCTTCTCGATCTCTTCATCGGTGAAACCGTCGTGGCTCATCACATCTGCGAGATGCTGCATATGCGCGGTGTCCGGCACATCCGTTTCACCGCTGAAACCGTCAAAATCGGTTCCAAGGCCGATGATGTCGATGCCGCCGACGTTGCGCAGATATTTCATATGGCGTACCATATCCATCGTCGATGCCTTTTTCGCCGCCGGCTCCTCGCGCAGAAACGACGGACAGAAATTGATACCGGTGACGCCGCCACGCTCTGCGAGCTGACGAATCATTTCATCCGAAAGGTTTCGCAGATGGAAGCACGCACCGCGCGCATTGGAATGAGATGCAATGACCGGACCTCTCGTATGTGCAAAAACGTCGCGGATTCCGGCATCATTTAAGTGCGATAAATCGATCACTATGCCGAGCCGCTCCATCTCCTCGACAAAGGTAATACCGGTCGGCGTCAGCCCGTTTTCAAGATCCGGAAGATATGGCTTTTCCTCTTCCTGCGCCGGGTTTGGGAATCCGAGTTCATTCGGAAAGTTCCAGGTCAGCGTGGAAATCCGCACACCGAGATCGTACAGTGTGTGCAGTTTTTCGATACTGCCTTCGTAAACACCACCCTCTTCGACGGTCATCACCGCACCTATTTTTCCTTCCTTCTGTACCTGCATCAGATCCGCATACGTTTTGATCTGACAAATGCGGTCCGGATACCGTTCCACCTCTGATTTCCAGAGATCAGCCAGCTTTCTCACATGCTCAAACGGTGTTTCGTCTTTCAGTCCCTTCAGGAACGTAAACAGAGAAAAGCACTGGCAGAGGCTGCCGCCCTTTTCCAGCTTATCCAGATTGATCTGAAGATCCGCATCCGCAAGATGCTCCTGTTTTTCCTTCCACTGCAGCGCCGGGATGGTGTCGCAGTGCATATCAATTACCTGAAACATGGCAATAATCCTCTTTTCTGTTTTTTCTCTATTCTATCATATTTCGCTGCATTCCTTCACAAAAACTGGAAGAAAACGTAAAAAACCGCCTGGCTCATGGTAAACCCATAAGGCTAGAGAAAATATATCTTTCCGGAATTGCAAAAAATTTGGGGGTTCCGCGTTTTTCTCGAAAAAAACTTGCAAATCTCGTCTGAGATGATATACTTTTTGCATTGTGTTACTTTATGAAAGCACTGATCTTCCAAAAAAGTGCTTCTGCTTATGAAAAAGAAAGAGGTATCTATGCTCCAACTGATTGAAACCATCAACAATGCCGTGAACAATTTTATCTGGGGTGTTCCGGCTATGATCTGCATTTTCGGTGTCGGCCTTTACCTGAGTCTGCGCACCCGTTTTCTCCAGATTCGAAAATTCCCGTATGCGATCCGCACAACGCTCGGAAGAATGTTCCGCAAACGAGATGCTTCCGATGGCGCAATTACACCGTTCCAGGCGGTCTGTACAGCACTTGCCGCCACGGTCGGTACCGGTAATATTGCCGGTGTTGCCGGCGCTATCGCTATCGGCGGACCCGGTGCCGTGTTCTGGATGTGGGTTTCCGCCCTGCTCGGCATGTGTACGAAATTTGCCGAGGTAACACTGGCTGTTTTCTATCACGAGAAAAACGCCAACGGGGAACTCGTCGGCGGACCGATGTATTACATCAAAAACGGTCTCAGCAAAAAATGGCATTTTCTGGCTTATCTTTTCGCTGCTTTCGGTGTACTGACTGTGTTCGGAACCGGAAATGCAACGCAGGTCAACACCATCACAACCGCAGTCAACTCCGCACTGATGAATTACCATGTGATCTCAAAGGACGCGATCCCGACCTCCAACCTGATTCAGGGTATCATCATTGCGGTACTCGTAGCGCTGATCCTGCTTGGCGGTGTCAAACGGATCGCACAGGTAACAGAAAAGCTCGTTCCGTTTATGGCTCTGTTTTATATTGTCCTTGCCATCGGTGTAATTTTGCTGAATCTCAACCGGATTCCGTCTGTTTTCGTATCGATCCTTGAGGGCGCTTTCCGTCCCTCTGCTGTTACAGGTGGTATCGTCGGAAGCATGCTCATGAGTGTGAAAAAAGGTGTGTCCCGCGGTATTTTCTCAAACGAGGCAGGTCTTGGTACCGGTTCGATCGCGCACGCCTGTGCCGACACAAAAAAGCCGGTCAAACAGGGTATGTTCGGTATCTTTGAGGTATTTACTGATACGATTGTAATCTGTACCTTAACTGCACTTGTTATTCTCTGCAGCGGTACTTCCATCACCTACGGACAGGCTGCCGGCGCAGAGCTGACCATCAGCGGTTTTACCCTTACATACGGAAACTGGGTTTCGCTGCTCACCGCGTTCGCGATGTGCTGCTTCGCCTTTTCCACGATTCTCGGATGGGGACTTTACGGTGCACGCTGCATCGAGTTTTTATTCTCCGAAAGAATCACAAAATATTTTATGGCCGCCTATGCGCTGGTTGCCATCCTTGGCGCTACCGCAAACCTCGGCCTGATGTGGAGCATTGCCGAGACCTTCAACGGTCTCATGGCGATCCCGAACCTGATTGCGCTCTTCCTGCTTTCGGGCAAGGTTGTGGAGCTTACAAAGGAATACTTTTCCGGAGAAGGCAAAACCCGGTAAAATTTCTTTTCTCGCGGCGCATTCCCTTCTTCTGTAAGAAAATCATGTAAATTCGCCTTTTCCCTTGACAATCAGGTTGCTACCCCTTACACTGTTAAAAGTTTATAACATGTTTACCAAAGAGGGAAAACCGGGAGGAACTTTTGAATGGAAAAATGGAATGAAGTAAAACTGGTGCCGGAGTTTTCGGAACAGGGCGTGGACTGCTACCGCCTCGCAGGCGGCGATTATGAGAACGAATACTATGTCGTTTCCGAAGCAGAGACAAGAAAGCTTCTGAACACACCGGAGGTTGTCGGATATGAGGTTTATCACTGCCTGATTCCGTCTACTTCACAGATGCTTTATTATTTTAAAGAGCAGGGAAAGGTAACCGCAGCCAACATCCTTTCCATCCTGCGCGGCGCTTTGAATTATCCGCTGGAGGAAAGCTGCTACCGTGAGCACATTCGTGTACATGACATCAGTTTTCTGTCAAGTGAGCGCGTCTTTAAAGAGGAAGAAATCGCAGGGCTGGAAATCAAATACAGCAAGCTGACGATGGTTCCGGGAAGTACACTTCTGATCGGCGATATCATCGCAACGGGTGAGACGCTGATCCACTGCCTGCGCTACGTAACCGATTTCTACCGTGAGCACGGTGCTTCCCTTCGTAACATTATCATCTTTACGATCGGCGGCACAACCGGAATCAAAATCCTGGAACGTCTCACAAAAGAAATCCGCGAGTTCTGGCCGGAGTTTGAAGGCTTTATCACCGTATATTACGAAGGAATCTTCAGCACCTATCAGGACAAGGGCGTATCCGGAATCAATCTGCCGGATGTCGATTTCTACTGGAAAGACGGTATCATTGCACCGGAGTTCCGAAGAGAAACGCTTTCCATGCGCGATCCGCTGTTTGAAAAATGCATCATCTACGATGGCGGTGCAAGACGCTATGAAATCCATGAGCATGTCGAGGAGGTTCTCGATTTCTGGAATAAAATGCTGGAGAGAGCCGACCGGATCGACTTCACCAGACTGCTCGAGGAGAAGCTCGGCTGCCCGCTTGACGCATCCTACGAAGAGTGGATTCACATCAATCACTACGAAGAAATCGATGAACGTGTGGCCAAATGGCTGTACCGCCAGGAAAAAGGCTATATTGCAAGCCTTGGCGATGCTACCCTGAAAGAAATTGCGGCTGAACGAATTGAAGAGTTTACCGCAGCACTTCGCAAATACATGCTGTAACAAAAAACCATTTCTTACGGTTCGCTGAATTTCGGCGAACCGTAATCACAGTTTTCAGGAGATATTATGGAAAAAGAAAAGAAAGTAAAAGATGTTGACTTCGCGGACAGCGCGGTTCCGGCTTCTGCCCGGAAAAATGTAGTAACCATGTTTATGATCATGCTTGGCTTCACCTTCTTCTCGGCAAGCATGTGGGTCGGCCAGCAGCTCGCTGACGGCCTCGATTTCTGGGGCTTTTTGGGATCACTGATCCTTGGTGGAATCATTCTTGGTATTTATACCGGTCTGCTCGGCTACGTCGGTGCAAAAACCGGTCTGTCACTTGATCTTTTGTCCCAGAGAGCCTTTGGCGAAAAAGGTTCCTATCTGCCGTCAGCCATGACCAGCTTTACGCAGATCGGATGGTTTGGTGTCGGTCTTGCCATGTTTGCAATTCCGGTTTCCAAGGAGCTGCTCGGCGGAAGCACTGCGGCACAGTGGGGACTTGTTATTCTTGCCGGCGTCTGCATGACCGCCTCTGCCTATTTTGGTATTGAATCTCTGACCATCGTCAGCTATATCGCTGTACCAAGTGTTGCCATTCTCGGAACGATCGCCATGGTCATGGCCGTAATGAGAGGCGACGGAACGATCATCGATCAGTTTGCCAAATCCAGCGGATCTCTGACTATCATCGGCGGTGCCGGTCTTGTCATCGGCTCCTTCGTTTCCGGCGGAACCGCAACCCCGAACTTCGCACGTTTTGCAAAGGACGGAAAAGCGGGTGCCATCACCACGGTTGTGGCCTTCTTCATCGGAAACTCCCTGATGTTCTTCTTCGGTGCCGTTTCCTCGATCTTTGTCGGCGGAAACGATATCTTCGAGGTTATGGTCCGCCTGAACCTGTTCTACCTGGCTGTTCTCGTTCTCGGTCTTAATATCTGGACTACAAATGACAACGCTCTGTACACCGCAGGTCTTGGTCTTGCCAACATCTTCCATCAGAGGAAAAAACCGATGGTTCTCCTTTCCGGTATCATCGGAACGGTTGCCTCCGTATGGCTGTACTACAACTTCTGCGGCTGGCTCAACATTCTGAACTGTACCCTGCCGCCGGTCGGCATGATTCTGGTGCTCGCCTACTTCATGAACAAAGAGGACTTTGAAGCCGATCAGCCGAAGCTTAAAACCGTAGACTGGTTTGCGGTTGCCGGTGTCATTCTCGGTGCCATTGTTGCGAACCTCTTACACTGGGGCATCGCTTCCATCAACGGTATGGTTGTTGCCGCTGTATGCTACTGTGTCGGACAGGCCGTAAACAAAAGAAAATAAGCAAAATCGTCCTGAATATGTTCCTGTATCTTATCTCCGGAACATGTTCAGGGCTTTTTATTTTTTCGGATTCGCGTTATAATATATGCATAACTCTGCATAGTTATAATTTTCGAAACGAAAGGAAACTGCCCGGATGATCCATTCCACCGTATCTGCTCCCAAAGGAGAAAAAACAAAATACCGTCTTGCCGAATCCATGAAGGAGTGCATGAAATCAACCCCTGTCGAAGAGATCACCGTGCGCCAGATCTGTGAAATCTGCGGTGTTACCCGCCAGACCTTCTATCGTAATTTTCTCGACAAATACGATCTGATCAACTGGTACTTTGATAAATTACTGACAAAATCCTTCGAACATATGGGGCGCGGAACGACCGTTTTTGACAGTCTGGAAAAGAAATTTACCTATATTCAGAAAGAAAAAGCTTTTTTCGCCGCTGCCTTCCGCTACGACAAGCAGAATTCTCTGCGTGAGCACGATTTTGACCTGATTCTCGCGTTCTACGAAAATCTGATTCACGAAAAAAGCGGCAGTCCGGTTTCACCGGAAATGCATTTTCTTCTCGAAATGTACTGTCAGGGTTCCATCACCATGACCGTAAAATGGGTGCTTACCGGCATGGATCTGACACCTTCCGAGTTTGCAGCTCTTCTCGTCCGGGCAATGCCGGAAGACTTAAAAAAACTGTTCCGGAATCTGCAGCTGCTCTCTTAGAGCGCGTGTCAAAGTGGGGCTTGCAGATTGCGGAAATGGTTTTTCAGACACGCTCTGGTTATTTTTCACAAATTTTGTTCTGTTGTTTTTGTCACAATGGCGATTTTTTTTAAAGTGTTACACTTCGCTTCTTCTGTCACTTTCTTTTTCCCTTCCGGATTTGTTAATATAATAACAAGTTCAGTAAAACCATTTATTCATTTTAGAAGGGAGTTTTTCAATCATGGCAAATCGTATTAATTTAAATGCAACCTCTTATCACGGAGCAGGCGCTATTGCCGAGATCGCAAATGAAGCAAAGGCACACGGCTTCAAGAAAGCTTTCGTATGCTCTGACCCGGATCTGATTAAATTCAACGTTACTTCCAAAGTAACCGATATTCTGACCGCAAACGGACTCGACTATGAGCTTTACAGCGATATCAAGCCAAACCCGACCATCGAAAACGTAAAACACGGCGTAGAAGCTTTCAAGGCATCCGGCGCTGACTATCTGATCGCCATCGGCGGCGGTTCTTCTATGGATACCTCCAAAGCAATCGGTATCATCATCGCAAACCCGGAGTTTGAGGATGTCAGAAGCCTTGAAGGCACTGCACCGACCAAAAATCCATGCGTACCGATCATCGCTGTTCCGACCACAGCCGGTACTGCTGCAGAGGTTACCATCAACTACGTTATCACAGACGTTGAAAGAAAACGTAAATTCGTATGCGTTGACCCGCACGATATGCCAATCATCGCAGTTGTTGACCCGGATATGATGTCCTCCATGCCAAAAGGACTGACCGCTTCTACCGGTATGGACGCTCTGACCCACGCAATCGAGGGTTACACCACAAAAGCTGCATGGGAAATGACTGACATGTTCCATCTCAAAGCCATCGAACTCATCTCCAAATCTCTGCGCGGTGCTGTCGCAAACACCAAAGAGGGACGCGAAGGAATGGCTCTTGGCCAGTACATCGCAGGTATGGGCTTCTCCAACGTAGGTCTTGGAATCGCTCACTCCATGGCACACACCCTTGGTGCTGTTTATGATACCCCACACGGTGTTGCATGTGCCATGATGCTTCCGATCGTTATGGAATACAACCAGGAGTGCACCGGTGAGAAATACCGTGAAATCGCACGTGCCATGGGCGTTGCAGGTGTAGACGAAATGTCTCAGGAAGAGTACAGAAAAGCAGCGATTGATGCTGTTAAGAAGCTGTCCGCAGACGTTGGAATCCCATCTGTTCTCGAGGCAGTCAAAGAAGAAGATCTGCAGTTCCTTGCAGATTCCGCACACGCAGATGCCTGCGCACCGGGCAACCCGAAGGATGCAAGCGTAGAAGATCTGAAGGATCTGTTCCGCAAAATCATGGCGTAACGAACACAATTCGTTTCCCACATGCGAAGCGGATATTCGCAATCCGCTTCGCTACTTGCTCATAACTGAATAACTGCTCCGCAGTTTATCAGAAGGAGCTTGCACTCCTCCTGATACAAGCAAGTCCCCACCCACTGCTTATTGCTTTTCGCAATGGAAGCAGGGGACTTACTTGATTCGGCTAAATCACCCCGGAAAACAGAAATTTTTATCCTGTTTCGGGGTGATTTCTCTTTTTATTCTACTGTATTTCCGTCTGCATCCACAGTCACAGTATTGACCGTTGCATTATCGAGAACCATATTGATCATGCGCTCCATCATGATATTGCGCACTACCGTATCTTCCCCGTAATAGTCATTGGCTGCTTTCAGGAAATCTTCCTGCGACATATTGGCATTGGCTGCCTCGTCGTTTAAGATCTGCTGGTAATCCTGGTCATCTGTAGTCCAGCCTTCTGCCTCTTTTACGGCATCCAGAAGAAGGGCACTTTTTGCCATCGTTCCTGCATACGTTGCTTTCTCCTGATTGTAGGTTGCTCTGTCCGCATACTGCTCCAGATAGTCGTCCAGGGAAATGCCGTAATTCTGAAGATAAGTGGTATACCGTTTATCGTAATCCTCTTCGCCAAGGGTGATATAGGATTTCGGAATTTTGTGAAACGTACAGCCGTCTGCCATCTGCTGCATCGCGTCATTCTGCAAATTATTTTCCGCTGTCGTCTCATTTGCAGCCTCCAGCTCTGCGCGTTTTCCGGCACGGTATTCCTCCACAGTGCTGTAATCTGTATTTTTTGCTACCCATGCATCATCGAGCTCCCATCCGTCAATGTTTTCTGCCGGGCGGGTAAACGCATTTACCGTAACGGTAAACACAACATCTTTTCCTGCCAGATCGGTACTCTGATAGCTGTCAGGGAATTTCAGGTTCAGATCCTTTGTCTCCCCTGTTTTCATTCCAATGACACCATCCTCAAATCCATCGATGAAGGTACCGGATCCGATCACCAGATTGTAGGAATCGCTGCTTCCGCCGTCAAACTCCTTGCCATCAACTTTGCCAACATAGGCAATATCGGCGGTGTCGCCTTTTTGTACGGTGGCATCCGGATCGTCCATGGTGACAGCTGTCTCTGCCATAATGGCCGTCTGCACGTCATCATCCGTTACCTGCTCTACTTTCTTTTCCAGTGTAAACTTTTTGTAATCTCCAAGCGTTACACACTCTGCAGGATCAACTTCCTCATCGACAACCGGAATCCCGTCTACATCACTCGGGGAAGCGTATTCCTCAGAAGCTGTGCTGTCGGACGATGTGCTGCCTGCGCTCGACGCATCGGATGCTGAGGAAGCGCTTGTGCTGCTTGCGCTTGATACGGAACTGCTGCTTGTTGTATTGTTTTTTCCACATCCGCTCACACTGGCTGCTCCCAGTGTCATGAGCAGAAGCATGACTGCTGCTTTTCTTTTCATTCTTGAATTTTCCTCCATACTACGCCGTTCCCGGCGCGTTGTAAATCTCATTTTACCATACTTGTCTGGTAAAAAAAAGGCTGGGGCTCCGATTTTAGAAATTCTTATGATTTTCGACCGTAAAATCGCCTGGATTGCGCTAAAATGTGTTTGCGTTTTGCCGAAATCAATGTTAGAATGTTCATAGACTGGCATTGTATGTTCCGATGCCCACATTATTTTTTGCAGAGGAGGAATAGAGGGATGAAACCCTGGATTATCGTATTAATCGTATTAGCTGTCATCGCTGTCATCCTTGGTCTGCTGTATTACTTCGGTAAAAAAGCACAGACAAAACAGGCCGCACAGCAGGAACAAATGGAGGCCATGAAACAGACTGTCTCCATGTTGATCATAGATAAGAAAAAGCTTCGCATGAAAGATTCCGGACTCCCACAGATGGTCATTGACCAGACACCGAAAATGATGCGTCGCGCAAAACTGCCGATCGTCAAAGCAAAAGTCGGTCCGAGAATCATGACCCTGATCTGCGACGCTGCTATCTTCGATCAGATCCCGGTGAAAAAAGAAGTCAAGGCTACCGTAAGCGGTATCTATATCACCGGAGTTCGCGGCATCCGCGGTTCTTTAGAGCAGCCGGCAAAGAAAAACGGCTTCTGGCAGAAAATGCTCCGCAAGGCACGCGGCGAGGAAAAATAAAATTTCATCTGAAGCAAAAAGAAACACGCTTTGCGTGTTTCTTTTTGCTTTCGCGGCAGTCGCCAAGGTCTCGTGCAAGCCCGGACTTTGGCTCGTTGCTCGCGAAAATACCCGAGTTGAATAATTTTCATTCTTCCCGGGTATTTTTTTATAAATTCAGTTTTCCGCCTTCCCGCGGTCTTACCTCGATATCGATTACGCAGTCCCCCACGTAGCTGTCGTTGATGTCGAGCGCGTATTCTGCCTTCAGTAAAATCTGATCCGGCGTCTCTTTCATTCTGACCTTCGTCGCCGCAACTCCCATGTTGATCATGCCATATGGCGTATGATAAAACGAAATGTTCTTTTTATCCTCCTCAAAAATCATATGGACATCAATGAGGCCGCGCTTGCGCACCTCGAGGGCGTTTTCCGTAAATTTGATCATGTTGTGCGTCATCATGTCAAAGCCTTCGGTTGCCTCGTCGTAGATCAGAAAGTGATGGCCGTTTTTCTTGTAGTACGAACCCGTCGTCATAACCTCCACCGGTTCTTGTTCGCCGGATTCCTCATCCATCAGATACTGCAGTCCGCGGATGCTGATGAGTACGTCTTTTTCCATCCTTTTCTGGTGTTCCTCTCTCTTTTCTGTATGTCGTTTTTAATAGTTTTCAATCTGTACCTGTTTCGTATCGCTGATCTGCTCCGGCAGAACGGAATGTGCGAAGGCATTGAACCGCTCCACGCCGTCGCTTGCGAAGAACTGGTATTTCTGACGGCCCAGCTCATCGTTTCCCGGATTCTCCAGATCCAGCTCCCGCAGCAGTCTGCGCAGTGCCTGTGAGGTTTCGTATGCCGGGTTGACGAGTGTTACTTTTTCTCCGACTACTTTCCGCAGCAGAGAACGCAGCAGCGGATAGTGGGTGCATCCCATAATCAGCGTGTCGATGTCTTTATCCAGAATCTCTGCCAGATAGCGGCGCGCCACTTCCTCGGTGATCGGATCTTTTGTCCAGCCCTCTTCCACGAGCGGCACGAACAGCGGACACGGTTTTCCGTAAACGGTGATCGCCGGATCTGCCTCGGTAATGAGCTGCTGGTAGAGGCCGCTCTGAATAGTGCTCTCGGTTGCGATGACGCCGACACGCTTGTTCTGCGTCGTCTCGACGGCCATCTGTGCGCCCGGTTTTACCACGCCGATGATCGGGAGATCAATCTCTTTTTCGATCGTATCGAGTGCCAGCGCACTTGCGGTGTTGCAGGCGATGACGATTGCCTTGACCTGCTGGGTTTCCAGAAAGTGTACGATCTGGCGGGAATAACGGATGACGGTATTTTTCGATTTGGAACCGTACGGCACACGCGCGGTATCTCCAAAATATACGATTCGTTCGTCGGGCAGGTTTCGCATAATCTCACGCACTACGGTCAGTCCGCCGACACCGGAATCAAAGACGCCGATCGGCGCCTGTCTGTCTGCTTTCATACTTTCCTCCATTTTTCATCCGGCATTACTTTTTTGTCATGCCGAATGGGGTTCATTTCTATATTTAATATATCTGAATTTTTACATTTCTTTTTTCATTTCACGACCCTAGTTAAAATAGGTCGCTGATACATTATTTTAACCCGAATGGAGGAATATTGCAATCATTTCTCTTGAAAGTCTTTCGAAAAATCCGCCTAACGCCAGAAAAACCGGAACGAAATCCAGTCACTTTTCAGGATTTCGCGGTAGGCGGCGTCACTCAACAGATTCTGCAGCGGAATCCGGCTTTTTTCGACTTTTTCTGCACTTTCGCCGTCCTCGTTTACGGGGCGCAGGGCATCCGAAAAGCAGATGGACGGGTACAGCATGCACCACCAGTTGTGCCCTTTGGCTCTGCCGATGTTGATCTGAAGAGCGTCGTACGTTCCGGCGGGGAGAATATAATTGCCCGTTTCTTTTTCCTCAAAACTGGCTTTTCCGTACGTTACGGTGATATCGTCAGTACTGCCTCCTGCGCGCAGCGTCTGAAGGGCGGCGGCACGGATGGAGGGCTCGTTTTCACGCAGGATTTCTTCGGTTTCTGCTTTTGTTTCGGCTCCGTGCAGGATCGTCTGCAGTTCTTCGGCAACGGCATCGCGTACCTGAAGCTTGATCTGCTGGTCGGAGGCGCAGTCGCTGTTGGCTCTTACGTGAAAGCGCACGATCTTTGCAGCGACTTCCTGCTGCAGACGGGACTCGCGGAGAAGATTGGCGGTTCCGGAAAGGATCAGCGCCGCAATGCAGACGGGGAGCCAGCGGCGGCAGAAAATTTGAAATGCCGCCTGGAATTGACTTCTATACTGGTTCCCAAATGTATTTCGGGGCTGCGCCTGCCTGTCCCTGGATTTCTTCTGTGTCTGATTTTGATTCCGTTTCCGGCTCTGTACTTTTTTCTCATTCATATGCTGCCTCCTGTTTTTTTCCAGTTTTGCCGGATTTCAAAACTTTTATACACAGACACTCACTACCCGCTCCGATATTCCATACACTTTAAACCTTTTACGGCGCTTTCGGAATCCACAGAATGCTCCTTTCGTTTTCCCACGCATAGCACAAGTCCGCCAGTGTCACCGCCTCTTTTCTTTTCACCCGGTTGTCATAAATTCCGCACAGGTACTCACCGACGGACTCCACCTGTTTTCCGTTCTGCTCCATGATATCTTCTGGTTTTTCTGCGTGAAACAGATAGGCACTGTGCCCAAGCGCACGGTCCTGTTCCAGGTACTTCAACAGTTCTTCCATCCGTCCCCGGTCACTGAGCAGTGCATCGGAAAATACAATCGCCTGGACGTGTCCGGTGTCGAGATCATATTCCTCTGTGCTGTCATATTGCTGCGCAATCTCCTCAAACGTCTCCGCTTCAAAGAACAGCGATGCGGGGTCCTCGTCGGTTCCCTCCTCCTGCTCATCCTTTCCCTGGCCGGTCACCACCGCAAGATTCGCAGGCGCATACCAGACGCGCCATTTACCGCCAGCCGTCTCCTTTTCTCCGCCGCTCTCACTGACCGCCGTCCCGGTTTCTTCCCCAGTTTCACTGTTTTCCGGCGCAGTCGCCTCTTCCGACACATAATCAAAGGCAACCGCCAGTGGATACAGCCGCTTTTCCGGCTCTACTGCCCCGCAGGATGACAGGAAAATCATACTGCCCAGCGCCAGACACACAAGCCGCAGTTTTTTCATATGCTTCTGGCAGAAGCCGAGCAGCACCGTGATGGCAAGAAAAAACGGAAAGTAACCGTATCGGACCGACCAGCCGCTTTCCGCGCATGACAGCAGCCATATAAAAAGCACTGTACCGATCCGTACATAGAGATTCTGCGGTTTCCACAGTCCCGTCTTCTCTCCGATCAGCGATACGTAAAACAGCAGACTTCCCAGTGTGAACAGCAGTCCCATCAAAAGAAATGCCATCCACAGAATATCAAACCGCTCCAGAAATCCACCCGGCAGGCTCGTTCCTGCCATTAACAGTAAGAGCGGGTCCTGCGCCGCAGCCGTGCCGCGCCGGCCGAAAACGCCGAGCAGCGCCATGCTTCCTGCAATTACAAGAAGCCCCGTTTTCCAGATACTCTGCGTCACCGGAAGAATGACACTCCTGTGCTCTTTCTGCACATGCCCCAGTAAAAACGGCAGCAGCGCAATCGGTGTTCCATTTTCCAGTGTTCTCCACACATTCCACCCAAAAAGTATTCCGTTATCCACAATTTCAACAGACTTTGCTGTCTTCCAGGCATCCTCAAACGAGGAAAAATGCATCTGCGGAACCGTCAGCAGAAGCAGAATCAAAATCCCGCCCACAATCCACGGATAGAGTGCTTCCGCCAGCCGTCCTCTTTTCTGTACTTCACTGCCGACACCAAACCCGGCCGCCGCGAGCAGAAACAGTCCGCAGAGCTCCTGCGGTACACCCGCTGTCAGATACGCGGCGGCAAGCTCCGCCATTCTGCGAAGCAGTGTTCCGCCGAGGAAAAGCAGATAACACAGATGCATCACTGCCAGAAGGAGTTTCCCAGCCTTTCCTATCACGCTTTCCAGGCGGCAGTAAAGCCCGCCAAGGCGCACGAGATAAATGCACCACACCGCCAGCAGCCCATATCCAACGAAAATCCCTGCCATACCGGGCAGGCCGTCCGATGCGCCGTACGCCGCGAGCTGCCAGAACGCCGGGCAGAGCAGAACGAGCACGATCTGGCGTTCCATCTGGCGCTGTGAAATTCTGTCATTTTCCGAAAACATGCGTCACTCTCCCCTTTCCTGTTTTTCTTCCGGCTCCGCAGCTTTTCTGTTTTTCCGCAGCCGCACTCTCTGATCGCGCTTTGTAAAGACCGGCCGCTCCCGCATCTGATGCAGCGGGGGCCGCCATACGGAATCCTTCGGCGCATGGTAGCCCGCAAGTCCTTTCCCGACAAACGGCATCAGATAGGGAATACCAAAACTCATAAGCCCGGCGAGATGACCTGCGAGAAGAAACGTGCCGAGCGCCATGCCGAAAATGCCGAGCCATCCGCCGAGCAAAATGAAGCCGAATTTCAGCAGCCGGAACGGCGCACCGAACTCTTCGTTCGGAATCGCCAGCGAACAGAGCGCCGAAACCGCAACCACAACGACGGTCATCGGGCTTACCAGATTGGCGGAAACCGCTGCATCTCCGATGATCAGTCCGCCCACAATTCCGATCGTCCCGCCAAGCGGCCCCGGCATGCGCACACCGGCCTCGCGAATCAGTTCAAAAGCAAATTCCATCAGAAGAATTTCCAGAATGCCGGGGAACGGAACGCCTTTCCGCGCTTCGGCGAACGCCAGCAGGAGTTTGGTCGGAAGCACCTGTGTGTGAAAGCCCGTGACAGCCAGGTATCCGCCCGAAATCCACAGGGTGAGAAAGACCGCCGCATACCGCAGCAGCCGCTCAAATGAGACGAGCAGAAAATGATGATACCGGTCCTCACTGACCTTTAAAAAGCTGTCAAATGATGCCGGGAAGAGAATCCCGACCGGGGAATTATCACATAAAAGCAGGATTCTTCCGTCCAGAATCTCCATCGCCGCGCGGTCCGGCCGTTCGGTCGTCTCGAAGCGCGGGAACGGCGATTTCCACTGCGGTTCGCAGAGCTGCTCGACCATGCCGCTGTCAAAAACGCCGTCCACTTCCCAGCCGGCAATCTGCTGTTTTACCTCTTCCAGAAATTTCGGATAAATCAGCTCTTTCTCATACACCAGAGCCAGAACCGTATCAGAACGCGCACCAAAATGTATCTCCTCCACTTTCAGATCGGTGGTCCGCAGACGCTTGCGGACGAGTGCCGTGTTGGTTTTGACGGAATCGGAAAAGCCCTCGTTTGAGCCGCGCAGCACTTTTTCGGACTCCGCTTTTTGCACTCCTAAATTTGGATAACCCTTCGATCCGATCTTGACTGCACGGTCATAATGATCCACAAAAAGAATTGCATTTCCCGCAAGCATGGAAGCGAACGCAGCTTCCATAGTGTCAAATTCCAGTGCGTCCGAAATTCCGAGCTGATTTTCCGAGAGAACCCCCGGGATATCTGCCTCGGGAACCTCCATCAGACGGTTCAACAGCTTCCCGATCACGGAATCCTTCAACATAACGCAGCTCACCGCCACTTCTACGTAGATCAGCAGCGCACCGGTTCCGCCCGTTTTGCCGAGTTTCATCGGGCGGATCTGAATATCATCGCAATTTTCACACCATGTACGGATCACGCTTTCATTTTCCGCCAGTGTGAGTGAAATCTGCGTCTTCTCTTTTTCCATGCCTGCGTCCCTCCTTCTCCTCCTTTTGAAAGCTTCCGAAAAACCATCTGGAGAAATATACTCTGCAAAATTCCATAAAAAAACATTCTGTCACGATTTTTTTACTCTGTAACAGAATGTTCCTTTTTCGAAATTTTATACGCTTTTATTTTTCTTCTACACCCGTCATGCTCTGGTGATGTACGGTCTGCATAATACTCTCCTGCTGTCGCTCGATATGCTCGCGGATCATCTTCTGTGCGCCTGCAAGATCCCGATTTTTCATACGTTCATAGAGGGCATCGTGCTCCTCGACCAGGGAACGTCGGGATTTTACATCCTTTAAATATTCAATCCGGTAACGGTACATTTGCTCCCGCAGATTGTTCAGCAGCTGAATCAGGCGCTCGTTGTTCGTCGCCTGATAAATCACATCATGGAATGCCACATCTGCCTGTGCAAGCTTCTGCAGATCATCCGTCTCTGTTGTCTCCAGCATTTGTTCAAAGCTGCGCGATGCCTGATAAAGCTTCTGCAGTTCGCTCTCTGTAATCCGCTGACACGCCAGTTTTACCGCCAGCTCCTCGAGTCCGAGCCGCACCTCCAGCACGTCGTTCAGGTCTTTTTCCGTGATCTGTGCTACCTGCGCACCCTTCCGCGGCACCATGATTACAAGGCCATCCAATTCCAGCATGCGAATCGCCTCGCGGATCGGGGTACGCGAAACGCCGAGCTGATTTGCCAGCCGGATCTCCATCAGCCGTTCACCCGGCTTTAACTCCCCGCGCAGAATCGCCTGGCGCAGCGTGCGGAACACGACATCGCGGAGCGGAAGGTACTGATAATCCTCCATCTGCAGGTCTAACTCATTTTTTGCCATACTTTGTACCTCCCGGTTTTGATACAGTAGTCAGGAATGTCTGTTTCGACAGTCCGCTTATTTTTAACTGATCGCGGGCAAATTCTGCCTTGTCCGGATCGTCGAAAATGCCGAATACGGTCGGGCCGCTGCCGCTCATCATCGCATTGACCGCACCGTTTTTCATCATCTGTGCCTTGATCTCATCGATCACCGGATACGCCGGACACGTCACGGATTCCAGCACATTTGCCATGCGGTCCGTGATGCCGTACAGGTCATGATTTCGGATCGCCTCTACCATGCCGTCGATATCCGGATGCTCCGTCACCTCATCAAGATGCAGGTTTCCATAGACAAATTTCGTCGAAACATTGATGCCCGGTTTTCCGATCAGCACGTAGCACATCGGTACGCCGGGAAGGGATGTCAGCTTTTCGCCGATTCCTTCTGCCAGCGCCGTACCGCGCATCACACAGTACGGAACATCCGCTCCGATCTGCACACCCCGCTCCATCAGCTGGCGTTTGGTCAGACCAAGCTGAAACATGCGGTTAATTCCTACCAGTGCTGCTGCCGCATCCGAGCTTCCGCCCGCCATGCCGGCCGCTACCGGGATAAATTTTGTCAGGTTCATATCGACACCCTGACGGATATCGAATTCATCCATCAGAATCTTTGCCGCTTTGTATACGAGATTTCCGTCATTACACGGAAGGAACGGCAGATTGGTTGTCAGCCTTATGCCGGGTTCTTTGCTCTCCTTTATTTCCAGCTGATCGTACATCTGGATCGTCTGCATTACCATGCGGACTTCATGGTAACCATCCTCTCTTTTTCCGGTCACATCAAGACCAAGATTTATTTTTGCAAGCGCACGCAGTTTCATCGTAGGCACCACCTTCGGTAATGTTTTTTGTATACATAGATATTAATGGATTTTTCTTCTATTTTCAAGCGTTATCTTCTGTTTTTGTACATAATTTTATACAATTCAGTTCAACAGACTTAGAAACGCAGGCGTAAGCAGTGGCTGCGTGAAACGAACAAGAACAAAATAAGAGTTTACGAACCTGTCGAAACTTGCTATAATTTTCATCAGATATCAGGGGCAAAAGATCAAAAAGCCGGTGCAAGCTCGCTTGCAAGAGGATTTTTGATCTCTTGACCCCAACATTTTTGCCAGATGCCAGAGCATGTCTGAAAAAACCTTTTCGTAAGCTGCGAATCTCAGATTACGGAAAATTTTCTCAAACACGCTCTAGAGCGTGTCTGAAAAAGGCTTTTCGCAAGCTGCGAGTCCCAGTTTGTGGGAGATTTTGTCCGAATGAGGGCGGCGTAGCGGGCTACGGCAACCGAATGAGGGCAAAATATACCATAAAGTGGGGCTTGCAGATTGCGGAAATGATTTTTCAGACATGCTCTAGCTTCTGCGAAGGAAAAGGAAGTAGCTTTTTATGAGTTCACAAAGATCTTATTCATTTTCCCGCCAGGTTCTGGTCAACGGAATCCGCGATGGCATTCCGATCGGGCTTGGCTATTTTGCGGTCTCGTTTTCGCTCGGCATTGCAGCGCGTAAGGCAGGTCTTAGTCCTTTTCAGGGCTTTCTCGCCAGTCTTTTCAACAATGCTTCCGCCGGAGAATACGCTGCCTTTACACTGATTGCCGCCAACGCAGGCTATCTGCAGGTCGCTATCATTACGCTCATCGCCAATGCGCGGTATCTTCTGATGAGCTGTGCGCTTGCCCAGCGCTTTTCGCCGGACACGCCGTTTTTCCACCGTTTTCTCATTGGTTACGATGTAACGGATGAACTGTTTGGCATCACAATCGCGCGCCCGGGCTGGCTGAATCCGTATTATACATACGGTGCCATTCTCGTCGCTGCTCCCGCGTGGTCGATCGGCACGGCTCTTGGCATTATTGCCGGAAATCTGCTGCCGCTGCGCGCTGTCAGTGCCTTAAGCGTGGCGCTGTACGGCATGTTCCTTGCAATCATCATTCCCCCGGCGCGAAAGAGCCGTGTGGTAGCGGGTCTTGTTGCCGTCAGCTTTTTCTTAAGCTTTATCTGCAGCTATCTCCCGGGCATCTCCACTCTCTCCGACGGAACCAGAACGATTCTGCTCACCGTTCTGATTTCCTGCGCCGGAGCTATCCTGTTCCCGGTAAAGACAGAGGAGGAAAATGCTGATGTACAATAATTATATCTATATCGCCGTCATGGCCCTGGTTTCCTACACCATCCGGATTCTGCCGCTGACGCTGATCCGGAAGCCGATTAAAAATCAGTTTATTCAGTCGTTTCTGTACTACGTTCCATACGTGACGCTGTCAGTCATGACCTTCCCGGCGATTGTCCATGCAACACAGAGCCCTGTTTCCGGCGCACTCGCGCTTGTCGTCGGCATCGCAGCCGCATGGTTCGGTGCAAACCTGTTTCAGGTTTCGGTGGCATGCTGTGCCGTGGTGTTTGTGATTGAATTATTTTTGTAATAGAAATGAGCCGCCCTGTGGGAACAATCCTTTTCCCCGGGGCGGCCCGTTTTGTATGTATTACTTTTCTGTTTCTGTTTTTCTGAAATGATAAACGCTGACCGAAGCCGCCGGCAGTGCAATCTGGAAGGAGTCTTTTTCCCGTGCAGGTGCTTTTCCTTCTTTGCAACGGACTCGGTTCGGATGTTTCGCATCATTGTAGTTCTGCGGATCTTTGGAGTACAGTGTTTTGGCCTCAACAAATTCCGGACACTGTTTAAATTTCAATTCGATTTTCTTTGATTCGCTGTAGCTTGTATTTACGAGGTTGACGTAGATATCATCATTTTTGATCGAAGCAAAGATGCAGACCTCAGGATCTTTGTTCTTTTCCTCAAAGCCAAGCGTATACGCACCCTGATGCACCTGATACATATCGAACACATCGTAGTTTGGTGTCAGAATACAATGCTCACCATCCGTCAGGAACAGGGAATTCAGGACATTGACAGACTGTGCTACACATGCCATGCGCACATCCCCGGTATTGCGGTGGAAGATGTCGAGCGTCAGTGCAGTTGTAACGGCATCGCGCATCGTACACTGCTGATACAGCGCCGGGCGCGCATTAAATGCACTGCTGTGCCAGTTGCCCCACTCGCCGACAATCAGTTCACATTTTCTCGGTGCCGCCTGGAACGGACCCTCCGGTTTCGGAAGTGCCTCAAGACCAGCGTCTATCAGGCGGCGCTGCTCGTGAATGACATTTTCCAGCTCTTTGCATCCATTGATCACATCATACCACTGTTTTTCATCAAACTTTTTCTCTGTCTGAAGCTGTTTCAGATTCCAGTTGTAAAAATGGAGATCATAGCCGTAAAGCGATGGCATACGGTATTTTCCCATTTCCTTGAAAAAGTCTTTCGTCCACACAACACGCTCTTTTGGCTTGTTGCCATCCGGACCGCTGGCAATGCATTTTGGCGGAAATGCCTGATCGCCCGGTCCAAAGGATGGACAGGACGATGTAAATTTCCGATATTCATCCGCATACATCTGTGGCGTCATTTTTCCGCCGCCATCCCAGACTTCATTTCCAATACCCCAGTATTCTACCTGAAACGGCGCTTCGTGTCCGTTTACCTTCCGCTCTCTGGTAAGTGTTGTGGATTCTCGCCTGTTGCAGTATTCCATCCATTCACGCATCTCTGCCGGAGAACCTGTCATCATGTTGATATTAAACCATGGCTTTGCGCCGATCATTTCACAGAATTCCATCATCTCGTGCGTACCGAACTGATTCGGATCAGTTTCAAATGTACCAAAATTTTCATTATAAGTAACCGGCCTGTTCTCTCTTGGTCCGATACCGTTTCTCCAGTGGTAAACATCCGCATAGCATCCGCCCGGCCAGCGGATCACCGGCGGATGCAGCTTTTGAAACGCATCCACAAGATCTTTGCGGATTCCATGATAATTCGGAATCTCCGAATCCTCACCGACCCAGATGCCATCGTAAATACAAGAACCAAGAAATTCTATAAAGTGTCCCTGCAGCTCCGGGTAAATATAGTTCTCTCCGATTAATTTTCGAAACGTAATTTTTTGCATACAGACTTCCTCCCCTGTAAGAAATTCAGCACCACAAAGCGCGAATTACTGCGTCACAGATTTTTATCATACTCTGGTACGCCTTCCCATCGGCTCCTTGTAATTCGCGCTCTGCAATACTGCCTTTTGCGTATTATTTTGGGTCTTTGCTATATATTTCAGTATAGGACATGTCGAAAAAAAATACAACGTGTTGCCGGAAAATCCCAACGTGTGTCCGCAAAGTCAGTCTTGTAGCCTGGGAAGATGCAATTCTATGCTTGACATCTGATATTATCAGTGATATATCATTAGTATAACCAGATAGTATGCAAAACTTATTGTTTATCCGGATAAAAAACACACAGGAGAACTTCAATGGATCAGAAATTATACAACAGTTATGTAAAGATTTTAAAGAACGAACTTGTTCCGGCCCTCGGATGTACCGAACCGATTGCGATTGCCTATGCGGCTGCGAAAGCACACGAGGTACTCGGACAGATGCCGGAGAAGATTGAACTTTGCTGCAGCGGAAATATTATCAAAAATGTAAAAGGCGTTAAGGTTCCAAATTCCAACGGACTGAAGGGAATTGATGTTGCGGCAACACTCGGTGTTGTCGGCGGACGGGCAGATCGTGAGCTTGAGGTTCTTGAGGACGTAACCGAAGCAGACATCGAAAAGACAAAAGAGCTGGTACAGCAGGGATTCTGCACCTGTACGTTAAAGGAAGGTGTAGAAAATCTCTATATCGTTGCAAAAGTCATTGCCGGGGAACATAGTGCGGAGGTTACCATTGTCAACCGCCATACATTAATTTCACGCATTGTAAAAGACGGTGAAGTACTCTACCAGATTGCCGCACATGAGGACTCTCCGGAATATGTAGATAAAAGCGTGCTGAATGTCAAAGACATTCTCGAATTTGCCGATACAGTAAGAATCGAAGATGTCAAAGACATTCTTGACCGTCAGATCACCATGAACTCTGCGATTTCCGATGAAGGCCTGAATCATCCGTACGGAGCACAGGTAGGCCGCACCCTTCTGAATGATTATGGCAATGACGTTAAAATCCGTGCCCGTGCCCGCGCAGCTGCCGGTTCCGATGCACGTATGAGCGGCTGTTCCCTTCCGGTTGTCATCAATTCCGGCAGTGGAAACCAGGGTATGACCGTTTCTCTTCCTGTTATTGAATTTGCAAAAGAATGGAATGTTTCTCAGGATAAACTGTACCGCGCACTCGTTGTCAGCAATCTGATCGCCGTTCATCAGAAAAAATATATTGGTAGCCTTTCCGCTTACTGCGGTGCCGTCAGCGCAGGCTGCGGCGCAGGAGCTGCCATCACCTATCTTTCCGGCGGATCGTATGAGGATGTCAGCCTGACCATCGTCAACACCATCGGAAATGTCGGCGGTATCGTCTGCGACGGAGCAAAATCCTCCTGTGCAGCAAAAATCGCATCCGCTGTTGATGCCGCAATTCTGGCTCATTACATGGGCCAGCACCACAGAAGCTTCCAGCCGGGAGAAGGTATCGTGCGGGAAGATGTCGAGGATACGATCAAGAGTATGGGATACATCGGAAGAGTCGGCATGAAAGATACCGATACGGAGATCCTGAATATTATGATCGATCGTGTGGATATTGACGAAGTTTGTAAATGACAAAAGTATTACGCTTGACAGCCATCTGGGCAGACTTGCACAGATGGCTTTTTTATGTTGCTCTTTCTATCCACCCTTAAAACCGCTACGATGCCCTCATCCGGGCAAAATCTCCCGTAAATTGTGACACACATTTTGCGGAAAACCTTTTTAACAGACTTTTTCAAACAGGCTTTGATTTTGATTTGAAAAAACGGAGGTTCTGCATTATGATGAATTACAAGGAATCTATGTACTGGCTTTACCGCTTCCGAAAAGCTATGGTGTCTTCCTTGTGACGGATTCTGTAAAATAAACAGGAAGCAGAAAGAGAGTATCTATGAAAGTATTAGTCTTCGGTTCTTTAAATATTGATTACGTCTACTCCGTCAATCATTTTGTCCGGCCAGGTGAAACGCTTTCGGCGGATGACCGGCAGATTTTCAGCGGCGGAAAAGGGCTGAACCAGGCGATTGCTTTTGCAAACTATGGTCTGGAAACGTGGCATGCCGGCGCTGTTGGGGCGGAGGATTCTGCTCCGCTGCTGGAAACGCTGAAAGATGCTGGTGTTCACACGGATCTTGTTCTGAAAAAAGAAGGATCATCGGGACACACGATCATTCAGAATACACCGGAAGGTGAAAACTGTATTATCCTCTTCGGCGGTGCAAATCAGGCCATTACTAAAGCGGATGTGGATCATATATTAACCTTCGCTGAACCGGGCGACTATCTGGTCCTGCAGAATGAGATCAGTGAGATCCCTTATCTTATGAACTGCGCGTACGAAAAAGGCATGCACATTGTGCTGAACCCCTCACCCGTCAATGCAAAGATTTTCCAGATGCCGCTCGAAAAGGCCGAATATCTGATTCTGAACGAAATTGAGGCCGCTGCAATTTTAAAAGAAACGGGTGCTGCCCTTGCTGAAAACGCGGATGGCACTGCTCTGCTGAACGGACTGGTTCACAAATTTCCGGATAGCAAAATTGTGCTCACCCTCGGCAAAGAAGGTTCCATGTATGGCTATCACACCAAACGCTGCGCACAGGGCATTTTCCCGGTAAAAACCGTTGATACCACAGCGGCAGGCGATACCTTTACCGGATACTTTGTCGGTGAAATCATAAACGGAAAAACACCGGAAGAAGCACTCAAGACTGCCGCCATGGCATCTGCGATTGCGGTAGGGAAAAAGGGCGCCAGCACATCTATTCCGACGCTTGCGGAAGTCAGGGACTCTTTATAAAAGATTCAGAAAATCGGCGTAGCAAACATACTACAAATATGATATAGTATTCGCACGAAACAAGATCAGTATACCAAGATATTCATATCCGTTCGCATCTTTCCGATCCTGAACTGGGCCGCACCTCCATCGCCGAGGAAATCCACATGAACCTGGACTACCTGTCCCACATTTTCAGTACGAAAACAGGAGCGTCGCTCAGCAGCTACATTATGGATGAACGCATGGCAGCCGCAAAACGCCTGCTTGCCACCACAAGCTTCTCCCCCCAGCAAATCTGTGACCAGATCGGAATCGCAAACGTTTCCTACTTTTACCGGCAGTTCAAGAAAAGCAGCGGGGTGACACCGCAGCAGTATCGGGAGAAGCATTTTCATGGATAATCACGAGCACCGGAGCGTGCCTGAAAAAGGTCTCCAGCGCGCAAAAAAACAGAGTGTATTGGGATTTTTCGTTCCCATGCACTCTGTTTCATTTCTTACCCGCAAAAATCCGCCAGATCCTCTTTCAGATAATTCTGCGTCTTCTCCAGATCTTTCTCCCGGATGCTCTGCATAATATCGTTATGATGCGCAATGTCCAGTGCCGGGTTTACGTTGGACCAGGTCTGCCAGTAAAACTGGGCGTAAGCGCGTTTTAAGACGTTCATGGTGCGTTCAAGCTCCTGATATGCGTAAGCATTGCCGGAGAAGGAAATCATCTTCAGATGGAATGCTGTATTTGCCTCCCAGTGATCCCAGACGCTGTCGGTGCTCTGCTTGCATCTCTCGTCGATTTCGGCGAGCTCCGCCAGGTTTTCTTCGGTGATGTTTCCGATCGACTGACGAAGGTATCCGCCCTCAAGAACGAGACGGAAATCCAGGATATTCTGTGCCTCCTCGCGGGATACGCTGACGACCTGATAGCCGAAGCGCGGGAAGCTGCGGAGAATTCCCTCGTTGCAGAGCGTCACCAGTGCTTCACGGATTGGCGTCTTGCTGCAACCGAATTTCTGCACAAGCTCCTGCTCATTGATAATCTGGTTCGGTTTATATTCATCGGTAAAAATGCCGTTCAAAATGGCCTGGTATACCATGTTTTTGAGACTTTCCTGCTGTTTCTTCATCCGGAAAAACTCCTCACTTTTCATATTCTCGGCGCCGCAAAAATGTGCTTCCGGCGCTGTTTTTTATCATAACAAAATTTTTTTCACTTGTAAATGTCGGATCCGACGATTTCCCGGCCTTTACTCCCCGCAGCTACAGATCATCGAATCAAAAAAAGATGTACTGCAGTAATATTTTTAATCGTTACCGCAATACATCCTTCTCTTTTACTCTGAATCTCAGATCACATATTCATTCGCCTTCTGCATCTGCCAGTCCACGAGGTCTGCCAGGGTGATGTTGTCCACGACGCCGTTGATGGCGTCGTTCAGTTTCTTCCAGAGCAGAACGGTGACACACTGGTCGGCGCGGCCGCAGTCGGTGCCGTCTTCGACGCAGTCGACCGGGGCAAGGCTGCCTTCGGTCAGCCGAAGGATCATGCCTACGGTGTACTCCTCCGGCTTTCGTTTCAGGGAATAGCCGCCTGCCGGGCCGCGGACGCTTTTTACAAAACCGGCCTTATTTAAAATCGAGATGATCTGCTCGAGATACTTCTCGGAAATCTCCTGCCGCTTTGCCACATCCTTCAGGCGCACCGGCTCTCCGGTATTGTTCATCGCCAGATCCAGCATTAAGCGCAGCGCATATCGTCCTCTTGTTGAAACTCTCATTCACATTTCCTCCGAATCTTTATCCTATGATTTATTGTATCCCACATTCTCTACATAATCAATGGGAAATAGGAAATTTCAACGAAGTTTCCTGTAATTCAAAAAATATGCCTCTGACACGAAACCTTGTGCCAGAGGCGTACGTTTTATTTTACTATAACCTGTTTCTTACTTCTTACTGAACTGCCTTAAATGCCTCGTCCAGATCCTCGATAATATCATCGACATTTTCGGTACCGATGGAAAGACGGATGGTGTTTGGTTTGATTCCCTGATCCAGCAGTTCTTCCTCGGTGCACTGGCTGTGCGTGGTGGTTGCCGGATGGATTACCAGAGATTTTACGTCGGCAACGTTAGCCAACAGGGAGAACAGTTCCAGATTGTCGATGAAATCTTTTGCTTTCTGTGCATCGCCTTTGATTTCGAAGGTGAAGATGGAACCGCCGCCGTTCGGGAAGTATTTTGCGTACAGTGCCTGCTGCTTTGGATCATCGGATACAGACGGATGATGTACTTTCTCAACCTGCGGCTGGCTCTCCAGATATTTTACAACTTTCAGTGCGTTCTCAACGTGACGCTCTACGCGGAGAGACAGAGTCTCAAGTCCCTGCAGAAGCAGGAAGGAGTTGAACGGAGAAAGAGTTGCTCCGGTATCACGAAGAAGGATGGCACGTACTTTTGTAACGAATGCAGCCGGTCCAACTGCTTTTGTGAAGCTGATGCCGTGGTAGCTCGGGTTTGGCTCGGTCAGGGATGCGAATTTTCCGGATCCCTCCCAGTCGAATTTACCGCTGTCTACGATCACACCGCCAAGAGTAGTTCCATGGCCGCCGATGAATTTGGTTGCGGAATGAACAACGATGTCTGCGCCGTACTCGATCGGGCGAACGAGGTATGGAGTTGCGAAGGTGTTGTCAACTACCAGCGGAATCTTGTTCTCATGTGCGATTTTTGCAAGTGCTTCGATATCGACAACATCGGAGTTCGGGTTTCCGAGAGTCTCGATGTAGATGGCTTTTGTGTTCTCCTGAACAGCTGCGCGGACCTCATCCAGATTGAATACATCAACGAATGTGGTGCTGATCCCGTACTGCGGAAGTGTGTGTGCCAGCAGGTTGTAGGAACCGCCGTAGATGTTCTTTGCAGATACGATGTGGTCGCCCTTCTGCGCCAGGTTGATAATGGTGTAGTTAATAGCTGCTGCTCCGGAAGCTACTGCAAGTGCTGCAACGCCGCCTTCCAGTGCTGCCATTCTCTGCTCGAAAACGTCCTCGGTCGGGTTGGTCAGACGGCCGTAGATGTTTCCTGCATCCTGGAGTCCGAATCTTGCTGCTGCGTGATCGGAGTTATTGAATACGAAAGAAGATGTCTGATAAATCGGCACTGCTCTTGCTCCGGTTGCCGGATCTGGATTTTCCTGTCCTACGTGAAGCTGTAAGGTTTCAAATTTAAGATTTCTTTCTGCTCTTGTTTTTTTGCTCATGATTTTATTCTCCTGTTCTGATTGTCTTTTTTATTTTCGTTTTTCTATTATTTGTCGGAACCGGTCGTCATTCTGTCTGTCCCCTGCTGCGAAGCGGCTCCGTTTTGATTCTGGATTTATCTGCTTACGCTGCAACACATGACATCATAGATCACGATTCGATTCTCTGCGAAAACTGCTCTCATTGACTTCGCTTCCTCTCGCTTTTATGATATTTCCTATCTGTTTACAAGGGATATTATAGCGGCTGTCTTCTGTTTTGTCTAATACAGAAAAATAATGGCTGGTTATAGGTTTTTCCTATATCATATCTTTACTGCCATTGCACTTTCTTTTGAATTTCCTATACCCGGTTTGCAAACGCAAATCAATTTTTATAGTACAAACTCTTTATACTTCCGGATCTCCTCCAGATACTGCAGTCCCATCGCACTGATCGACATTCCTTTTCTGGAAACGTAGCCGATCATCATATTTTCATCCGCGTGAAGCGGCACCGCACGGTAATCGCTGCCGTTCAGCTCCTCGCAGATGATTCCGGAACAGAGTGTATACCCGTTCAGGCCGACCATCAGGTTCAGCATCGTCGCACGGTCGTTTGCCTTGATAATTCGTTTGTATTCATACGTAGAAAGCACTTCCTCCGCCAGGAAAAATGAGTTGTTGCTTCCCTGGTCAAACGACAGACACGGATATTCCTTCAGTTCCTCCATGGTGATCTCAGTCTTGTCCGCCAGCGGATGATCCTTCCAGAGGTAGACGTATGTTCCGCAGGAAAACAGATCGTGGAACTCCAGGTTATTGTCCTTCATCAGCTTGTTCAGCACTTTCGCATTGAAATCATTCCGATACAGGATGCCGAGTTCACTCTTGAAGTTCTTCACATCCATCAGCACATCGTACGTTCTCGTCTCGTAAACGGCAAACTCGTATTCATCCATGCCGAACTGTTTCACCAGCTCCACGAATGCCTTCACGGCAAAGCTGTAATGCTGCATCGACACACTGAATTTTTTCTTGCCTTTCGTGCGGTAAACATAGCGGTTTTCGAGAAGCTGATACTGATCGGTAACCTGACGGGCGTAGCCCAAAAACTCCTCGCCCTCCGGGGTCAGCACCGTTCCGTGGCTGCTGCGCTTGAACAGTTCAATTCCAATCTCCTTTTCCAGCTCCTTAATCGCGCCCGAGAGGCTTGGCTGTGAAATATAGAGTGCCTTCGCCGCCTCATTCATCGATCTGGAATCCGCGGCCTGGATTACGTAGCGAAGCTGTTGTAGTGTCATAAGTAAAGTTCCCTTTCTGGTATAATTTGATATACGAAACTGCCATTCGCGGAGGGGAGAGTTCCGCGGATGGCAGTTTACACATTTATGCATGATGTCTCTATTCAGAGCATACCGCTCTCAATCTTTATTTTGCAAACAGAGGGGTAGAATAGTATCTGTCTCCATTGTCCGGCAGAAGCACAACAATGGTTTTGCCCTTGTTCTCTTCGCGTTTTGCCAGCTGAATTGCCGCATACAGCGCTGCGCCGGAGGAAATTCCTGCAAGAATAGCTTCCTCGGCTGCCAGATATTTTCCGGTCTCGAAAGCATCCTCATTTTCTACCTTGATGATTTCATCGTAAATGCTGGTATTCAGAGTCTCCGGCACGAAACCTGCGCCGATTCCCTGGATTTTATGCGGTCCGGAAACACCCTCAGACAGTACCGGTGAGGATGCCGGCTCTACTGCTACAATTTTTACTTCCGGTTTTTTCTCTTTTAAATACTCACCCGTTCCGGTGATCGTTCCGCCGGTGCCGACACCTGCAACGAAGATGTCAACCTCTCCGTCGGTATCTTCCCAGATCTCCGGACCTGTTGTCTTTTTGTGGGTTGCCGGGTTTGCCGGGTTCACGAACTGGCCTGCGATGAAGCTGTTAGGGATCTCTTTTGCAAGCTCATCGGCTTTCTCGATCGCACCCTTCATACCCTTTGTTCCATCGGTCAGAACAACCTCTGCGCCGTATGCCTTTACAATGTTGCGGCGCTCTACGCTCATGGTTTCCGGCATCGTAAGGATCATACGATACCCTTTTACGGTAGCTGCCGCTGCCAGTCCGATTCCAGTGTTTCCGGAAGTCGGCTCAATGATAACGGAACCTTCTTTTAAGAGACCTTTTGCCTCAGCATCCTCGATCATCGCTTTTGCGATACGGTCTTTGACGCTTCCTGCCGGATTGAAGGATTCTACTTTTGCGATCAGTTTCGCCTGCAGTCCTTCTTTTTCTTCAATTCGTTTCAGTTCTACCAGCGGAGTTTTTCCTACAAGATCCAGAATGCTGTCATATACCTTTGCCATCGTTGATTTCCTCCTTACTTTTGCTCGCTTTTTCTCTATTTCCCTATTTCCTATTGAGTTTGTATGTTTTAAGTTGTTTCCATCTTATTCCAATCGTTTTAAAATGTCAACACATTTCACTGATATGATCAGAAAAGATGGTTAGAGCAGACCTGCAAGCGCAATACTGACCGCCATTCCGACTAGGGAAGAAAGCAATGCACCCGCCAGTGTGTACCGCGTTTTTTTGATGTGGACCGCTCCGAAATAGACCGCCATCGTATAAAAAACCGTCTCCGTACACGACATCATAATCGAAGCTGCCCGTCCGGCGAAGGAATCACACCCCGCCTCTTTGTAGAGATCCAGCAGCAAACTCACCGCCGCACTGTTGGAAAAGAGACGCACAACCCCGAGCGGCACCAGGGCAGATGGAATCCCCGCCGGTTCCAGCACCGTTCCGAGCAGTTTTCCAAAATCCTCCAGAAATCCCGATGACCGCAGCACACCGACCGCCGCCATCAGCCCGATTAAGGTCGGCACAATTCCGATCACCGTCCGCATGCCGTCCTTCGCCCCGTTCAGAAAATCGCCGAACACATCCTGTTTCATCAAAAGCCCCAGTCCGACCACATAAAAAATCAGCACGGGAACCATCAGATCCGAAAGTGCCGAAAGAATACGCAAAAAAATCCCCTCCTCGGAAAAATCCTATCAGATACACTCCGATACAATTTATTCCGCGGGCGGGGATTTATGTAATTTTATTTCACTTTAATCTGAAACAGACGCGCCATATACGTCTCCGGGAAGTGAATCTGCAGCGTCTTGCTGTAGTCATCGTAATGGAACACATCACCGCATGCTTTCGGGTAAATGCAGGAACCTCCAGCTCTTTCCCTGGGAATGCTCGGTTCAGCGGAACTTCAAAATCAGCCTCTCCGCCGCGTCTCCATACACCAAGATAAATCACATCCCCCGGCACGCGGATGCCGGCTGCGAGGTGCTTGTCCTCATTATCCGCCCATCCCATCGGCCAGAACGGAACGCCGTCCTTGATGCCGCTGCGGATCTCCTTGTAGCAGTCAATTCCCTCCTTTACAAGATCAAACCGCTCCGGCGAAATCTCTGCAAGGTGGCCGCTCTGATGGATACGAAGCAGCAGCGCATTCACCATATTGAAAATAACTTCCTCTTCGGTGCCGTCCCGCAGCGGATACGACCAGATCGCCGCCTGCTCCGGCGTCACGCCGATGGCTGCATTCGCCGAGATCGTCGCATAATTCCGGTAATCCTCCTGATCACTCGTCGACTGAATACTGTTTCTCGCCAGCATTGCATAGTCCATGCGGAGACCGCCGCTCGAGCAGTTCTCAATCACAAGATCCGGGTACTTTTTATAAATGCCGTCCAGCCATGCCAGATACGCTCTCTCATGCTCCAGAAGACCGTCTCCAAAACTGTCTGCATCCACTTCCGTACCAATACCAGGCTCAATATTGTAGTCCATCTTGATATAGCCGACACCGTAGTCCCGTACCACACGGTCGATGACTTCGGTCACATGCTCAATCACAAGCGGATGACGGAAATCCAGCTGATAACGGCTTCTGTCATACACACGCTTGCCGTGGCGCAGGAAGAAGCACTCATCCGGCAGAATGGAAGCCTTCTTACAGTTGATACCCATAACCTCCAGCTCCAGCCAGACACCAGGAATCATGCCCTTCGAACGAATATAATCCGTCACCTCACGCACTCCATTCGGAAAGCGCTTTTTACTCTCCTGCCACTCACCGACACTGTCCCACCAGTTGCCGTCCGCATACCAGCCGGCATCAATGACAAAATACTCACATCCGGCCTTCTCTGCCGCATCCACCAGCGGGAACTCTTTTTCTGTGGTCGGATCTCCAAACAGACAATTCATATAATCATTGAAAATAACCGGCAGATTTTCATTATCCTTATTCGGACGGCGGATCCTTCTGCGGTACTTCGTCAAAGTACCAACCGCCTCCTCAAAATCATCATGCCCAACGCCGACAGCCACCGGAACCGTTGTAAAGGAATCTCCCGGCTTCAGGTTCTTCGACCAGTGTGACTGAATCTCTGTCGGACCGCTCACCGCCAGATAAAAATGGCAGTTCTGATCTCCGATCTCATAATGCCAGGAACCACTGTGTCAATCTCAAAAAACAGACTCGAATCTGCCGCACTGTTTCCAATATATCCCATCGGCACATATTCCTTCGCCGACCAGTTGCCCGTATTCGTAATCTCAATCGTCTTCGAAGTTCTCTGATAATTATGCGGCTGCGTCTGCGCCATGCCAAGATCTGCAAACCTGTACTTCTTCACCGTCAGCTCCTTCTGCCATCCATTGTGAACCACAACCATCGACATCTTGTCATCCGAGCTGACAAGCTCTGGAATTCCCTCTTTCTGTTCCTTCTCAATACCCCAGTAACTAAAACTCGAAATGTACTCCAGTGTCTGGTCTTCCTTTCCTTCGTTCGTCACTGTATTGTACATTCTCGCAACCGGAATCCCATCAAAAAACTGCATCACAGACTCCACCTTCGCGCCCGTCACATCATCCGACTGCACAATCCGAAGCAGATCCCCGTTCTCATTTCTCTCCTCCGAAATCGAATCAAACTTCAGCATAAAGCCCGGAGCCGTCACAATATACTTATTTCCATGCTTCTCATACGGCCGGTTATACCCCGAAAAATTCACCTGCACCAGCTGGAAGCTCTCCTTAATCTGAGCTTCCCGCATTCCTTCCATCATCCACACTCCATCCGGCTTCCGGCAAAGATTCTCCGCGTCAAACGGTGCATGTGAAAAATGAAACAGCTTCAGCTGATTCTCTTCCGTCACCCCAAACACAATATGAATTCCATTCACATCATAACAAATCAGCTCTGCCTTGATCGGGGTCTCAATCCTGCTCGTCCATTTCTGCATCTTAAAAACCCTCCTTTGGAAATTTTTCTCATATTTCCAGCATATAACTTGTCCCCTTTAAAGTCCAGCACATTCTTGCTTTTTCCATCCTATTCTTTTCAACCATCTTGCGCCGATCCGCCCTTCAGGCGGATCCAGACTTTCCTCCCGTTCTCACTCCTATCTCACGCGCCAGCCGTTATTTCACAACCCCAAACGTCGCAATCTCAAACTCCAGGAGTGTCACATGATACACCCCGTTCTCATCCGGGCAAAGTACCTCACCCTTCTCTTCCACTACATTACTGCGGTAAACCTCTTTCATCCAGCTCTCCTTTCGGAAGGAAAGTACCTCATCCTGCGGCATATTGTTCACAAACCGCACAAACAGATCGTCCTTTGCAAGTCCCTTCTTAAACGCCGTCAGATGAATTCCTTCCCCTTCAAAGCGGAGGAAGCTCATTTCCAGCGGCATCTCGCCCGATACGAGTTCCGGTTTTACCTGACCCGGCTTTCTGAGCCATGCCTTTGAAAGACCGGCCTGTGCTGCTGTCAGATCCTGCTGGAATGCGTAACCCTCGGTAAATGCCTCGCCCGTCTTACCGGCTGCATACGGCACAACTTCAAACTCCAGGGTAAACGTTCCGATCTGCTGCGCCTTTGGCGTCGGGAAATAACCCCAGTCACCCATCTCCGCAACGGAGCGAAGCAGCGTTACCGCAATCGCATTCTCCTCATCCGCCAGAACCTCATATTCATACAATCCGCGGTTTGCCACAAGAAGACCATTTGTCTCATCTTCCATTGCAGCAAAACACTGCTGTCTTTCACATCCGCAGGGATTCGTCCAGGTATCATTATGACGGTTATTTCTCTTTACAACCTCAAAGGCAGAATCTGCCAGATGCGTAGACGTATTCAGACCCGTCGGCATTACAACGCGGACTCTGTGATCCTTTGCCTGATTGCAGATTGTCGTTGCAACGTGCAGGCCTTTTCCCGATTTTTCCAGTGTCAGAACCGTCTTTACTTCCATCGGAACCAGTTCCTTCGAACGGTTTGCCACACGCGTATATGGGTCAATACACATCTCACGCTGTCTCTGCAGTTCCTCTCCCATACCGGACGGAATCATCATTTCGTGACAGATCTCAACTACCGTGCGGAATGCATTTTTCTCCACACAGCGAATCTCAGCTTCATGCCTTTCGTTGTGATTGTCTGTTTTCCAGAGTCCTGAATATAAATATATTCATTTCCCATATCTCCGGTATCTTCATAGAGTCCCAGATTTTCATACGTTCTTCCGGTTTCCTTATTCAGAATCTGGTAGGAACCGTCCTCATTGACCGTAACTTTCAGGTTTTCATTTTCCAGAACGCGCTCATTCGCAAAATCTGCAGAGGTTTCCTGGTTCTGATCCGGCTCTGCCTGCTCCAGATAATATGTTGCATATCCCATCGCCAGAACTTCTGCCTCAAACGTTACCAGCACCTTCTTTGCCATATATGGCTGACGGAACCGGTCATCCGGCAGATCGTACCCGAAGGAAATTCCTGCATTTTCGATTTTTGCCGGAACTGCATTTCCGTTTGCATCGCGAAGCACCAGATTTGGCATTTCTACCGCCTCGGCCGCCTCATAACCATCCCATACAAACAGATTGTAATCGCGGAACAGATGCAGTTCTTTTGCAATGACCTGTTTTTTCGCGGTGCCAGAAGTATTCCATACAACGAACGGAATCTTTTCACTGTTTCCAGGAAGTGCCGCGGTATTCACCTGATCGGTCAGGTATTCTACACTCTCATCGTAAATCGCATCCGCACCTGTCTGCTCTTCGCAAAGCGGGTTTTCATTTCTTCATTTACTTCATCGACGCTGCAGCCGCAGATGCTGTCATGCGGATGATTCTGCATCAGCTTTTTCCAGCTGTAAATCATCTGGTCTTCCGGGTATGCTTTGCCAAGCACCTCTGCCATGGCTGCCGCCGGTTCTGCTTTCCGCTCCAGCGCTGTTTCGCCGGCACGGTTGTCCACTTTCAGTCCCATCCAGGAAGAAGCGGTGTTTGCCAGAGTCCATCTTCCGTCTGTTTCCTGACTTGTCAGCTCGCCCTTTACCGTAGAGAAATTCTCGGAAATTTCTTTTTCCATTGCCTTTACATAGGTTTTGAAATCCGAATGAATAAATTCAATGTCCGGGTATAGTTTCCGTGCGACACGGATTGCCTCGGTAATGTCCTTCTGCAATGCTGATGGTCGCATCCGTTCATCATCAGAAGCTGATGTGTTGCCGCAAATTTTCTCGCATCGGCCAGTTTTTTGTCCCAGTAAACTTTTGCTTCTGCCTCATCCACCGGAATCTCCACTCCGTTGTTATACCAGTTTGCAAACAGAATACCCGGCAGTTTCGTTCCGTCCGGGGATGCCCACATCATTTCGGAATACGTGGACTCATACTGTCCTCCGGTTACCTCATTATTCGGTCCGATCGGTTTTACACCGCGTCCGAACACAACCGCATCCATGCCCGCCTGCTTCAGCACCTGCGGCATCTGTCCCGCATTTCCGAATGCATCCGGGAAATAACCGACATTTCCGATCGCTCCGTAACGCTCTGCTTCCTGCATGCCGACCTGAAGATTGCGGACACATGCCTCACCGCTGGTCAGAAACTCATCCTGCAGAATGTACCACGGGCCAGTCTGGATTTTTCCTTCACGGACGCATTTTTCCACCTGCTCGCGTTTTTCCGGGCGCACTTCCAGGTAATCGTCCAGGGCAATCGTCTGTCCATCCAGGAAAAATCCACCAAATTCCGGATCGTTCTCTGCTTTTTCCAAAATATTGTCTACCAGCTCAATCAGTTTCATTCTGTGTTTTTCAAAAGACTGATACCACTCTCTGTCCCAGTGGGAATGGGAAATAATATGAACAGTTGTTTTCATGATGTGTTTCCTCCTGTTATAAAAATGATTTTCAAACTTAAAACTCTTTCTATATTAAGTCTTGTTCCTGTATTGCCGTGTTGATTTGATATATCATATCATAAAAAACGCAATGCTTCTGTCAAGTATTTCTACGTTTTTCCATGATTTTATATCATTTTCTTTTTATTTGATATATCATTTTTAGTTTGACTTATCTTTTTCCCGAGATTATAATACAAAGCAAGTCGATATCACACTTTTACAAATACAGTTGTCACCAATCATACTATTTGAGGAATTTTACAGACATGGATAGAAATAAAAGAATAACGAAACCCAAATATGAAATCATCAAAGAAGCTCTTTTAGAGCGCATCCGCACCGGACAGTTTTCTTCCGATGCCGTGTTCTGCACGGAAAAAATGCTCTCGGAGCAATATGAGGTAAGCCGCATCACAGCAAAGCGGGCGATTGAAGATCTGGAACAGCAGGGAATCCTGTATCGAAAACGCGGCGTCGGAAGCTTTGTCTCGCAGAAAATCCCACCGGTTTCCTCCTCCGCATCAGAAAACGACAGCAAATCAAAAATGGTTTCCCTGCTGCTTCCCTTTGCCACAACACAGGGAAACATTTCGGAAACGATTGGTTCCTTAAGTGCCGCACTGGCCGAAAAAGGATACTTTTTAAGCATTCATATCACCGGCTCTTCCTCTCCGAAGGAACGTACGACACTGGAACTGCTCCGTTCTCAGAACATCGCCGGACTTGTCTACTATCCCAAGCGTGACAATATCCACCTGGAACAGTTAAACGATTTCCTGTTTGCAAACCGCCCGGTTGTCATCATCGACAAGCAGACCGACTGTCCGTATTTAAACAATGTTGTCTGCGACAATTACGATGGCGGACGGCAGCTCACCCGTCACCTCCTGGAACAGGGGCATCGCAACATCGCCTTTTTCACAACAGCCCCCCTTTCCGAAACCTCGTCGGTCCGTGATCGTTTCGGCGGATTTTTGCACGAAATGAAAGCTGCCGGAATCATGCCCGATTCTCAGCAGCTTGTCACCTGGCCCCATTCTCTTTCTGAAGAGGATGCCCTTTCCACAGAACTGACTTCTTTTCAGCAGCAGCTCCTTGCTCTGCATCAAAATGGAATCACTGCTCTTCTCGCAGAAAATGACCAGGTTGCCGAACTTATTTTCCTTGCCTGCCGTACCATTGGCCTTAGGATTCCGGAGGATCTCTGCCTCTGTGGTTTTGATGACACGAGTCTCAGCCGAAGCCTTGAAATTACCTCTATTCATCAGGACTTTGAAAGCATCGGACGGGAAGCCAGCCGGATTCTCCTTTCCGCACTGGAAAACCCTGCGGCGGAACCGGAAAAAATTGTACTGCCGGTGACACTTGTTCCCCGGGCATCCTCGCTTCGAATGATAAAAACAGAATCCTAAAACCAGATCATTTTTCATCTGAATTTTCTTCCAGAAATTTTCGGATCTTCTCTGGCGGCAGCAATGCATAAATACTTTTATGGAATGTTGCCGCCACTTCCAGTTCTCCGTAATATCCTGTACGCACATCACAATTTCCCTGGAATGCCTCCCGCAGTGTCGCATTCAGCGCTGCTCCCTCATCACTGTCCATAAAATCTTTCAGCATCCGGCAGCAGGTGTGCGTGTTTTCATAATAGCGGCGGTATGCCGGATGAAATTCCCGCATCCATCCGCTCACGGATACACAGAACAACGCCGTTGGATGGATCACCGGCTGATAAAAAAGACGCCATTTTTCCTGCTGTACCGGATCTGCCGCAAATGCAAGCAAAGAAACTTTCAGCTCTTCCACAAAACCCGGATAATCTTCCTCCGTCAGAGAGATAATTTTCTGATTGCGCAGATACTGGTTGATATTCGTCGCATCAATCTGCTCCGGAGAAATGTACTGTAAATAACGGGACATCATTTTCAAATCCGTACCTGCGTGCTCAATCGTATGCTGTGTGATTTTCTGCCACAAAAACTGCTGATATTCCGTAACCGGCGTATCCAGATATGCCATCCACAAATACTGTGCCAGCAGCCGGGCATCCCGGGATTCCATCTGATTCCGGGTAGGATCTTCCGGGCAAAAATCGGTATCTGCAAGCATCCCCGCAAGCTGGTCAAGCGACTGGCACACAGGAGCTGTCCGCTCAGACGATCCATTTCGCTGATCGTCTGCTGAATGGTAAGCATCTGCGACTGGAGTGCATTCAGCTGTTTATGCAGATAAAATGGTGTTGTGCGCGGCTTGTGAAGAATCGCGCGGATATCC
Source organism: Blautia sp. OF03-13 (assembly GCF_003460685.1). Lineage (NCBI taxonomy): Bacteria > Bacillati > Bacillota > Clostridia > Lachnospirales > Lachnospiraceae > Blautia > Blautia sp. OF03-13. The sequence goes on from NZ_QTVR01000004.1 coordinate 118,920, forward strand.
GCCAGTGAAAGTCCTGCCTCGCGCAGCTTGCGGATGATAAAAAGTTTTTGAATATCTGCTTCTGAAAAATCATGGTAACCGTTATGTTCATCAACAACGGGCGAGATCATCTTCTGATCGATATAATAATAAACCGTCCTCCTGGACAATCCTGTTTTTTTGATTACTTCCTGAATTCTCATCGTTGCACCCCGTTTTTCCTTTTGTCCAGTCATTCCCCCGCATTCTGACTGTTTCTCTTTTTTTCACTCTTTTTCTTTCTGTTTTTCCGCTTTTTTCGTTTTGATTTTATAAAAGTATACACCTGGTGTATACTTTTGTTTCCTATTATATCCTGTTTTCCATCAAAAAGCCACGTAACAATTCTCTTTTTCCATAGAAATCTTCTGCTTTTGAGAAAAGAATGCTGTTTATTTCTGAAAAAATTTGCATTGACTGTCCACCAACGATATCCCGTATAATAAAGGAAAAGATTTGCAACAAAATTTAAGAGAAAGGAAATATCCCGTTTTTTGTATTCTCCAAAACGAATCGTCATTCAGAGTCAAATGATTTTTCATGCAAAATTCATTTTTCTCCGAATCGTTAAAAAAATAAAAACTACAGCCTGCATAATCAGTTTTCATTGATACGAAAAAACGGGATCGGGTGAATGGTATGATGTTAAAAGATAAAGTTGCAATTGTTACCGGCGGAACCAGAGGAATCGGCTATGCCATTGTGCACAAATTTCTGCAGAACGGCGCGAAAGTCGTCCTGTTCGGATCCCGGGAAGAGACCGTTGCAAAAGCGGTTGCATCTTTAAAAGAAGAAAACCCGGACTGGGAAGTTTCCGGTGCATGGCCAAAGCTAACCGATGCAGCTGCCATGGTAGATGAGATCAACAAAGTCAAAGAAAAATACGGCAAAATCGATATTCTTGTGAACAACGCCGGTGTCTCAGACAGTACACCAATTGACAAGTATACCGCAGAGCGCTTTGCCAGTGTCATGGATCTAAATGTCAACGCCATGATGAACGGCATCCTTCCAACCGTTGCTATTATGAAAGAACAGGGCGGCGGCTGTATTTTAAATACCAGCTCAATGGTCAGCATCTGCGGCCAGCCGGGCGGCGTTGCCTATCCATCCAGTAAATATGCGGTCAACGGTCTGACCTGGTCCCTCGCACGGGAACTTGGTCCTTTCCATATCCGTGTAAACGCGGTTGCACCTGGCATCACCCGTACCGATATGGTTGCCGCACTTCCAAAAGAAATGATCGATCCACTCATCAACCGCATTCCTCTTCGAAGAATTGGTGAGGCAGAAGACATTGCAAACGCATTCCTCTTCCTGGCAAGCGATATGGCTTCGTATGTAACCGGAGAAATTCTTTCCGTGGATGGTGCGATGAGATCCTGATTTATTTTTCATCCAGTTGTACACCATTTTCTGATTTTGAGGTTATCTGCGTAAAATCTATAGTTTTATGATAGAAAAAATCCTGCAAGACGTTAAACTATCTCTCAATCTTCCGCTTTCCATTTTGAAGATTGGGAGGCAGTTCATGTCCCACAGGATTTTTTCCTATATAGCAGCAGATATTCTCAATCCGATTCGCTGCTTATTGTTTTTCACCATGGAAGCAAGGGACTTCCTTGATTTGGTTAAATCATATTTGAAAACTTCTAAAGTGTCAGTCGACGTAGTTAGAAAAACAGCATCACCACTCCCAGCGCACAGAGCAAAATTCCCGTCATGCGGTTCAGCATTTTCACATTTGCCCCGTTGGCCCATTTCGCTCCAATCTGTGCAAAGACCAGGGTACTGATGACACAGGCAATCAGAATTGGAATGTCCGGCGCGCGCCGATATAAAAATGAGAGATTGCACCGGTCAGAGCTGTAAAGGTCATAATAAAGACGCTCGTTCCAACTGCTGTTTTCAGCTCATATCCGAGCACGCTGGTCAGCACCAGAAGCAGCATCATGCCACCGCCTGCTCCGACAAATCCACAGATAAATCCAATCACAACACCGCAGAGAATCGACTGCTGGATTTTCTGTTTTTCTGATTTGTTTGCCTGTACTTCTTTCGTCGTCATGATCGGACGGATGATAAATTTCAGTCCGACAAACAGTGTCATCACTTTCGAAAATCCGCCCATGGTTCCATTTGGCACCAGCGAAGATACGAAGCTGCCGACCAGTGTAAAAATCAGAACAGATATCAGCATAATCACGCCATGGCGGATATCAATGTTTTTATTCTTTTTATAAGTCCAGGCACTTACTCCTGATGCCAGCACATCCGATGCCAGCGCAATGCCAATCGCCTGATAAGCCGGCATGTGTAAAAAGGTAATCAGCATCGGTGAAACAACGGCCGCTGCGGAGAGTCCCGCAAGTCCCGTGCCAAGGCCGGCGCCAAGACCAGCCACAATACATACGATAAGTTGTGTTATTGTCATAGTTTTTCTGTCATCCGCTTAGATCCGTTGCACTTTTCCTGTACTTTTCCATTTAGGGGCAGATGACTGTTTTCCTCCTCTTTCTGTTTTTGTTTTGTCTTATTTTTCTATTATGTTCTTCTCTCTGGCTTTCAGCGTTTTTATTTTTCCGTCACGTTCCTCCGAATCAGCTCGCATAATCTGAGAAATTCTTCCCTGTCTTCTCTGGAAATTCCGGAAAACAACGATTCTCCAAACGCTCTCTGGCAATCCTGTCCAAAGCGGATAATTTCTGATGCACTTTCTTCTAGCTTCAAATGCACTTTCTTGCGATCCGCCGCATCTGTTTCTTTTTGAATGTATCCTTTTTCACACAGCTTGTTCACTGCCAGTGAAACATGCGATTTCTGCATTTTCCGCACACGCACAATATCCACTGCAAGATCAAACTGGCTGTTATTCGCAAGAAACAGCAGAACATCCACTTCCGCAGCTGACAGATCATAACGCACCATGACCTTTTTTCGGTACTGGTTGTATTTTCGTTCTACCTCCACTGCAAATTGCCATTGTTCATCAAACATACTTTTTCACCTTCTTTTTTAACTTGATATTCTTATTTGTTCTATTTTGAACTTTTTTGTATAATAGTTCTTTTTTGAACATTTGTCAAGGAGTGTACACGGAAAACGTTCGAACTTATAAATCTAAAGTATTTTTATAAAGTGCAGAAAATTATATTCTTGACTCTATAATTATTGTAGGGTTTACTATAATCGTAACATTCTACAACAGGAGGTTTCCCTATCATGGAACGAAACTTAACAACCGGCAGTATCTGGAAAAATATTTTCTATTTTTCGCTGCCTTATCTCTTATCGTATTTTCTGCAGACGCTCTACGGCATGGCAGATCTTTTCATCATCGGTCAGTTTGACGGTGCGGCCGGTACAACAGCCGTTTCCATCGGCAGTCAGGTTATGCATATGATTACCGTTATCATCGTGGGACTTGCCATGGGAACGACTGTCAGCATCGCGCAGGCCGTCGGCGCAAAAGATAAAAAGCAGGCATCACGCTGCACAGGAAATACCATCACTTTATTTCTCGGTGTTTCCGTCGTGCTGATGGTAATCCTGCTTCTTCTGGTAAAGCCGATCGTACTTGTGATGTCCACACCATCCGAAGCCGTTTCCGGCACCGTCGCTTATCTGACGATCTGTTTCATTGGTATTCCATTCATCACCGCGTATAATATCATCAGTTCCATCTTCCGTGGACTTGGTGATTCGAAAAGCCCGATGTACTTCATCGCAGTCGCATGTGCGGCCAATATCGCACTCGACTATCTCTTTATGGGCGCCCTGCATCTTGGTCCATCCGGTGCCGCGCTTGGAACCACGCTTTCCCAGACACTCAGCGTCATTCTGGCACTGATTGCGATCCGCAAACGTGATACTGGCATCCGTCTTACCCGGTCGGATCTCTCCCCTCAGACAGCTGTGATGGGACAGATTCTTAAAATCGGTGTTCCGATCGCCCTGCAGGATGGTTTTATTCAGATCGCCTTTATCATCATTACCATCATCGCTAACCGGCGCGGTCTGGAAGCAGCGGCTGCAGTCGGTATTGTAGAGAAAATCATCAGCTTCCTGTTCCTGATTCCATCTTCCATGCTTTCCACTGTTTCGGCGCTCGGCGCGCAGAACATCGGTGCTGGAAAGCAGAAGCGTGCCGAACAGACCATGTGGTGTGCTGCACTGATTGCTGTCGTTTTCGGACTGATCGTCGCTATTACGATTCAGTTTATTTCCGTTCCTGTGGTCGGTCTTTTCACAACAGATGCGGAGGTTGCACGCCTCGGCGGTCAGTATATCCGCGGTTATATCTGGGACTGCATTTTTGCTGGAGTCCACTTCACCTTCAGCGGCTATTTCTGTGCCTGCGGACGGTCGGAATTTTCCTTCCTGCACAATATCATTGCCATTCTGCTTGTTAGAATCCCCGGTGTGTATCTGACTTCCATCTGGTTCCCGGACACGCTGTTCCCGATGGGCATTACAACGGCATGTGGATCTCTGACCTCTATTATCCTCTGCCTGCTGGTGTTTCGGTACTTAAAGAAGAAACCGATTCGTACTGCTGTATAAATTTTCTTTGGAGATATCTTTATGACAGACGATCGCAGGAAATCACCTTAATTAACAACGGAATGACAAGCGATCCGGAAAAATTTGTAACGGAGATCCGAATCCCGATTCGACCTCGGATTCTTTGTGATTCGGTGCACGCAGACTGTACGCCTGCGTCATGCGGTTTACCTCCTCGAGGTTTCCGCTTTTTTCTTTTTTTACTTTACTACGCTAAAGTTCGTCCCGCAAGCCCCCGTGGGGGTTATTTTTTCAGATTTTTTACAATTCTTTTTGTTCACTTTTACCGATTTTTTATGAACATTTTGTTTAAATTTAAAGGGTGACTTTTTAACATTTATATGGTATTCTATAGACAACACAGACGGATATCCCGGTGTCGGGATTCCGTACACACACTATCTCGAGGACAGGATTCCTGTCCGATCCGCGGCCGCCTGCACGTCATCGGGTCGCCGCGGTTTTTTCTACAGAAAAAAGCCCTCCGGGCAGGATTCTTTCTTAATTGTAGTGCCAAAACCGGCCCTTTACGGGTTCTGGCTGTATTCTGGCTGTATTTTCGAGTATTGGTGTGAATTTCATCTTGACGAGAAGGAGACTCTCTTATGAGCACAGAGAACTTAGAACACGAAGATCAAAACAAAACAACGGAACCGATCATCGATATCCTGGGCAATGAAGCGCCCGCTGATCCGGAACAGGAAATTGTTTCCCAGGGTGTCCACAACTACAGCGCCGCTGAAACGTATGTGCGTCCGACCGATCCGGCTGTTCTGCAGCAGCTCGAATGGTTCCGGGATCAGAAGCTTGCGCTGATGATGCATTTTGGATTGTACTGCCAGCCCGGCATGGTTGCCTCCTGGGCATTAAGCGACAAGGATTCAGACTGGTCCCGCCACCAGGTAAACTGGACGGACGGCGAAACCTTTAAAAAACAGTATTTCGGCCTGAATCGTTCGTTTAATCCGGTCCGCTTTCAGCCGGAGGAATGGGCGCAGATGGCAGAGGACTGCGGATTCCGTTATCTTCTTCTGACCACAAAGCATCACGACGGATTCTGCCTCTGGGACACCAAATATACAGATTATAAAACAACTGCAGGGGACTGCCCGTTCCATGAACATAAAAATGCGGATATCGTAAAATCCATGTTTGATGCATTCCGTGCAAAAGGCATCGGCATCGGTGCTTATTTTTCCAAAGCCGACTGGCACTGCCCGGACTACTGGAATGAAGATCTGAGAAAAGATGGTCTGACATCCCGCGGACCTTCCTACGATCCGAAGGAATATCCCAACGTGTGGAACCGTTTTAAAGAATATACAAAAAATCAGGTTCTGGAGCTCTGTGAGAATTACGGTAAGCTGGATATTCTCTGGTTCGACGCGGGCTGGGTCTCTGAGAGCAACGGCCAGGATATTGAGCTTGGAGAGATCGTTGAGGAAGCACGTAAGATTCAGCCGTGGATTCTCTCCGTTGACCGTACAATCGGCGGCGCTTACGAAAACTACGTGACACCGGAGCTCTGCATTCCGGAAGAACCGCTGAACGTTCCGTGGGAAAGCTGCCTTACCCTCGGCGTTGACTTTACGTACGAATACGGCGATCATTATAAATCTCCGCGTGAGCTTGTCGGCATGCTTGTCAACATCGTTGCCAAAGGCGGCAACATGGCACTGAACGTCAGCCCACAGCCAGACGGCCGCATCCCGGTCGATGCCTGGGACAGCCTGAACGGTTTTGGCCAGTGGATGAAAACCTTCGGCGATGCTATCTACGGAACCCGCGTCTGCGCGCCGTACCAGAGCGGAACCCTTTCGTTCACACAGAAAGGTGATTCAGTCTATGTATTCCGGTTATATCCGACGGTACAGGAATCGGTAGAGGCAGAAATTTTCGTACCGTATACCGAGACGAAGATTTCGGAGATCTGTATGGTGGAAAACGGAGAAAATGTTGCATTCAAAGAAGTCGAAGGCGGCCTTTGTATGACCGTCCCGGCAGGATACAGACGAGGCTCCGCACCGATTGCGCTGGTGTTTGAGATGAAGAAAGAGCGGTAAATTTTTAATAATCGAAAAGGGCTGTACAGTGTGACTGTTCAGCCCTTTTCATAATTATTAAGATACCTTGGAAAAACCTGTTACTTTTTACAATTTAAAATTTGCTTTTCATTAGAGCGTGTCTGAAAAAAGCTTTTCGTGAGCTCTGGTAGCTATATGGAAGAGCTCCACCTTTTACAGTCAAACGATGACAACGCACATTTTTTTACGCCAAGATCGATGTATCCCAAACAAAAGGGGGGCGATTTCAAATCGCGACTTATATGTTCTGTTCTCATTCTACTGTTTATCAGATTTTCCTTAATATTTATCTTATTTTTTTTGTATTTTTATCACCGATTCGGCAGATGGATTAATCTTCACCAAGATACCCTCTTCCAACTCCAGATAACCTTCCGTAAAATACAGACCTTCTCTCGCAGTCACTTTTGTTAATGTTCTTCCGTTTACGATAGCTTCTGTATTTTTCCAATGAATTCCCGCCAGCATTACATAAAGCTCTACTGTTTTTCCTGAAATTTGGAGCTGTATAGTTTCGCCATTTTTTTTCATGTCACAACATGTTTTGGCACCTGATCTCTCATACAGTGTTTCTTTTACGATGCTGTCATTCTGCGGCACCACAGCCAAAATCATTTCTGTTTCCGATTCGCTCATGCTTTCTCCAAGTTTCAGATTCTCATTCAGTCGAAGTGGAAGAAAACTTCCTTCTCGAACGTACACCGGTATTTTATCAATTGGCACCTCAACGCTCCTCTGCACCGGACCGGAAATTTCATCATTTAAATTCCACAGACTAATCCACCGTCCCTTAGGAAAATAGATTTCCCGCTCTTCTGTTTCATCAGAAACCGGCGCAACCAGAAGATTTTCTCCGAAAAGATATTCGTCCCACACCTTTGTTGCTTCCTGATCTTCTGGATATATCATCGCAAGCGGACGCATCATCGGTATTCCCAATTTATGAGCTTCTGCTGCTACACTTACAATATATGGACGAAGATTTTCCCGCAGCCACGCATAATAACGATAAACTTTCACTGTAAAAGCATCGTATTCCCACGGCTCTCTCGGCTCCGTTCCATGGAAACGCATCAATGGACAAAATGCAGCATACTCTGTCCACCGGAGATATGTTTCCTGATCTGGGAATCCATCATAACCTCCCGCATCAACACCCCAGAATGGAAGTCCAGAAGCAGCTGCAGAAAGGCCTCCTGCAATCGCATATTTCAGTCCCTGGAAACTGGTCAGCTGATCCCCGCCGAACTGACACGCAAAGTGTTGAGATCCGGGTGCAGCGCCTCTTGTATAAAGAACATGGTCATCTCCATATTTTTGTTCAAATAACTCTCTATAATTTTTCGCATACTGATAGGCATACGCGTTATGCATCTCATCGCCGCGTCTTCCATCATAAAAAACTGCCTCGTCCGGTACAACATCTCCAAAGTCAACCATACTTCCACGAATACCTGCATCCATACGATCCTTCCACTGTGCTGCCAGAAGCTCTTTCGCACGCGGATGGGAGAAATCGATATACACCGGAAGTTTTTCTTCCTCATCATTTTTATTTCTCGTAATCGGAAGCTCCTCCTTCGGGCATTCCGGCAACAATTCCTGCGCCAATTCCTGCGTCATATTAGGGAACTGCCAGGAAAACACCTTGAATCCATGACGTTCTCCAAACGATACAACTTTGTATAATTCCTCTTTTTTATATTCTCCATAAAAGGTAGCTCCTGCTCCTTCTGCATAAAAGCCGGAATGCGGAATATCGAGTTCATGGAATTTTTTCATTGCCGCCATCTGCTCCAGCGCAATATCCTGTAACGGACCGTTTCTCCATCTTCCGCCGCCACCGCCAGCCCATGGTTCAAATACCCATTCCGGTGGGAAAATCGGAAGCCCTGTGAGCGTTCCGTAAGCAGTCATCGCCTCACGTGGTGTTCCGCTCCAAATATAAAAATCAAAAACATCTCCAAGTGCTTCCACCGAAAGATAGTCTTGCACAGCATCTCCCACATCCATCCGCATCCGATACGAAGTATTTGCAAAAAAGCTGAAACCGTCACTTGTATGTACCAACGGAATATTTTTATACGCCTGATTTCCAATGGATGCAAGACATCCCTCACAAGCATCTCTCTGCCACAGCGCAACGGTTTTTCCATACTGATTTACGCTGTCAAAACGCTCTCCAAATCCATAAATGGCGCTGTTTTCATGAATTGAAAATTGAATTCGCGAAGCCGAAACACTTTCCTTTTCAAATATAAACGAAATATTTTTCAGATTTGTGATTGCTTTTCTATCAATAGAAATTTCCAGTGTTTCTTTCTGGAGTATCATCTCATGCTCTTTACTTCTGATTATATATGCATGCTCGGATTCTTCCATAGAAAATGCTTCCGGCTTTCCATCAAAGAAGCCTTTCTTTCCAGCGACCATTCGAAAACCACCGACTACAGGATAAATCATGAGCTCCCATGTTCTCTCTTTTGATTCAACACAAATCGTTACATGATCTTTCGTTTCCAGAACATGTCTAATTTCACTACATGATGTCCATTTTTCCAGATCCTGGTTTCCAAAGCTGTGATCCGCATACCACCATGCACTGCAAGTTCTTAAAAACGTGAGATAACGATCCAGCTCAGCAGCTGCTTCCTCCCATCGGTTTTCTCTTAACCGCTCATTCACTAAACGCTTTTCTACCCATGGATCCATCGGCTTCCATGGATTTGCAACTTCCTGGTTAAAGAAAAAGTCAAAACCTTCCAATGTCAGACTGTCCTGCCAGCGCTGTGCAATTCGGATTCTATCTATCAGATTTTTTCTCGTTGTTGGTTCTGCACTCTTTTGTAGCTGATAAATTTCCTTTCGTTCTTCCGTACTAGTTTTTTCCAACACTCCTGGTCTCTGCCAGTGGCAAATTCCGGACGGCATGACAAATACAATGCCGTTCTCCGTTTTTGTTTCCCCCTTTTCTCCAAAAGATACCTCAAGAAAAGTCTCTGGATCATATTCAAATCGATCCGAATAATTCACATTCAGATCTAATGGTGTTGGGCAGAGAATTTCACTTGACTGATGTTTTTTTCGATAGACTTGAAGATCAAAAGCCTCCTCTTTCTCCGGCTTTCCACCAAAAAGCATCCACGGTATTGCAAATAAAGCGTACCATCTGTCCTGCAGAATATCTACTGTTACAGAATACTGCTCTTTCGAAATTGCCGTTTTTTCTCCCTGGTCTTTTCCCTCTCCCAGATATGCCTGATCTCCGCTAAGATATGTCATTCCTTTTTCTACAAAAGCACTGCTACTGCCATCCCGTTTTGCTGTGAAAACTGCAAAATCCCTTCTTGAAAACTCTCTTCCTGAAAGTGCAACTTCTACTTGATCTTTTCGTTTTACTGTTAGCTCTGTAACGGTATTTTCTTCTTTCAAGATATGATGATTTTTTTCTTCCATGTTTTCAAACAAAACAAACAGCTTTTCTGCTGTATACAGAAGTTTACATCTTGTTGGTGTAACTGGAGACGGATTTCCTCCCGCGCGGAAAAAATCTCGTATCGTAGTCGCCTCTCCCCACTCCACAGAATCATATTTCAGATTCTCCGTTTTCTGTTCTTTTCCCAGAATAATTGATGAAACCCCAAATTTCAGTTTTCCCATAAAGAACTCCTTTCCCGCAGTTTTTTCAACTGCAGATTTCTTCTATTATTTCTCCATTTTTTCTGCACACAATGTAAAAATTTCCCTTTGAAATCAAAATTGATCTAGCGTTTTCGACTGTAATCTCTACTGTGTCATCACTGTCATTTACAAAAATTTCTATTATCTCCGTTTCATTTTCACGCGCAAAACCATATACGCGTCCATCTGCCAAAACTGTTGTAAACGAACCGTTTCGTATGGCAGAATGTTTTTTTCGAAACTGAATCAGTTTCTGATAAAAACGAAAACTCTCTTTTTCTTCCGGATTTTCTTGCCACGTCATACACTTTCGACAGTCCGGATCATTTTCTCCGTCAATTCCTGCTTCGTCCCCATAATAAATGGACGGCGAACCCGGAAACATCATCTGCACAACAACACCAAGTTTAAAGGAATCTAACCGATGACTACAACTGTTGATAAAACGCTTGGTATCATGTGTGTCCAATGCATTAAACATAGCCATATTCGTTTCATCAGGATGTCGTGACAATGCAGTTTCCAACCTATGACCAAATGTTTCGGCGTTAATACTCCGTTCTGCAAAAAAGTCCAGCATTGCCTGGCGGAAAGAATAATTCATAATACTGTCCATTTCACATCCATTCAGCAGTCGTTTTCCCTCTGCCCATGTCTCACCAATCAGAACAAGTTCCGGGTTCAGACGTTTGAGTCGGTCTCTGATTTTGAGAACAAAATTCTCATCCATTTCATCAATCACATCAAAGCGATATCCATCCACTTGTACTTCCCGTACCCAGTATTCCAGTACATTCAAAAGATACTCCTGTACCTTCTCGTTTCCTGTATTCAGTTTTGGCATGCCAGCAAATCCAAAAAAACATTCATAACAGTCTGCCTCTTCCCGTACCGGAAAACGAGTAATATGATACCAGCTCTGATACTCTGATTTTTCCTGATTTTTTAAAAGATCAGCAAATGCAAAAAAATCTGTTCCAGTATGATTAAACACAGCATCTAAAATAACCCTTATGTTTTTTTCATGTGCTTCTTTGACCAGAACTCGCAGATCTTCATTGATTCCAAAATGAGGATCTACTTTATAGTAATCCGTCGTATCGTATTTATGATTTGAAGGAGACGTAAACACCGGGTTCAAATAAATACATTCCACTCCAAGCTCTGCCAGATAGCTAAGCGATTTTCGGATTCCATCCAGATTTCCGCCCATAAAGTTGGAAGCTGTCGGTTTACTTCCCCACGCCACACAGTTCTCCGGCGCATACGACGGATTTCCTTTGCGGAAGCGCTCTGGAAATATCTGATAGTAAATCGTTCCCTGACTCCATTTGGGTGGCATATACTCCACAAAACACTTATTGGCATATGCATATTCGAAAAAACCAGAATCCGGACATTTTTCGACTGTGCCCCACGCATTATACCAACGCGTATCCCCGTTTTTTCCCGTCACTCGAAAATAATATTGAAGATATCTCGCCGGCTTTTGAAAAGAAACCACTGCCGTATATACAACCGATTTTCCTAAGTGGTACTGCTCTGACATCCTTTCTTCTTTCGTTGTTTCTTCTCTGTGATTCTTATGAAAATAAACCAACGTACACGTTTCTATGTCCCCACTCGCTGCCCGGAAAGAAAATCTCAGATGAAACCGATCCGGTGCATAAATTTCCGGGTACATCCCGCTGTGATAAAAAGCAGCCAGATTCATACTAACTCCTTTCCGAAAGTTTCAGTACCCGGCATCCATGTGGCGGAAGCATGGTATGAAAGCTCTTCATTTCTCCGAGATCTTCATGCATCCAAAGATCCCTGACACTGGCAGCTCTGCACAACAACACTTGTTTAAAATCAATCTCTACTTCTTTTTCTTCTGCATCTCTATTAAATACGGAAAGAATGATCTCTCCTGTTGCTTCTTTTCCAATCCAGATGGTACTGTCCGGATTGTTGGTATCCGTTGACAATGGGAAGGATAAAATTTCTTTTTTATTCAACGCAAGAAGTTCCTCATTCTGATAAATCCATGCCCGATCTTTGATCGTATCATACTGATCTGCGATATCCAGCGGCGCTCCCGCAATCAGTTCCAGCGATACAGCCGATTTGCACTCCTCATCATTTGCAAAGGTATTCAGGCGAAGCATATCCGCATCCATGATCATGTTGTGGTCAGCAAAAATTTTTGACCAGTAAATCAGGCCTTCAAATGCTGTCGTGCACTGAGACCAATAATCAAAATGCAGTCCTCTGTTTCGATCACTAAAAGTATCCCAGCCTCCCGTACCGGAGTCTTCGTTAATACGCGCCATCTGTCCCATGCCAAACTCATTCTCACCATTGTTTTTCAAATGCGGCATAACAAGACTGATCATTATCTGATCCCCTGCTGCTTCCTTGATCCATTCGAGAACTTTTCGGTAATTTGCTGATCCATGATTTCTGCCAATCTGCTTTCCTTTATCCATTCCATCTTCGTACCAGGAAAGAAAATCAATTCGTAAAAAAGCTACATGGCAGTCAATAAAATACTTTACATATCCTTGCACATACTCTTTTGCTCCAGAACGATCTACATCCACCCAATACAATGCTCGATCTTCTCCATTTGGATAAGAAAAACGATCCCCCGTTATTTTTTTCTCATTTTCTCCATTATAAACATACGACAAATCTGTAATTTCCCGCACCGGAATATTTGTTCCTTTGACCAAAATTTCTTTGTTCTTTACCGCTGCCGGGCTGATCCAGGTCGGATTGTAGTAAACGCCGAGAGCCATTCCTCTCTCATTCAGATAGTCTGCCCAATATTTCCAATCATGCTTCCATGAATCATGATGACGAGTTAGATATCCATTTTCATTGATGCAGAAAGAATCCTCGATCCATCCATCTGTGCATACCATCTCGTATCCATATGGAACAAATTCCTTTGCTACCCAATCAATATTTTCTTTGAACCGTTCTTCTGGCATAAAAGTATTTTCAGTAAACTGTTTCTCATAGGTACACCAGTAAAGGGGTCCTGTTCTTTTATCTAATTTCAATCTCATGTAAAAACCCTCCTGTGTTTTTACCTACGCTCAGAATCCTATTCCAAACGCAGATATATAACAGAAAACACCAATAATTTGTCCAATTCAAATATAATTTCCTGTCTTTGATCATCCCCTAGTTTTACTTTATAATACACTTCTTCTGGCTCCTGAATTTCACCGTCCGGTGTCACAACGTATATTTGTTTCTTTTCTCCCGGAAGTTTTGCCTTCACTTTTATCTTTTCTACACGCTGTGGGAATTCCTCATGTGTTCTATTCCAGTTCATGTCCGAAATTCCCGTAAAATTCACACATCGTATTGAAAATTCTCGTCCTCTCTTATAAATTTGAATCCATACCTTTCCTGCTTCCGGATACGGTGACCAATCAACATTTCCGAATATAAATTCTGAGTTGATTCCTCCTGCATACTGCATCGTCAGATCCGTCCAACTTTCCGGAAATAAAAGTCCGCCGTACGCGGTAATAAAATCATAATATTTTTTCAATGCTTTTCGGAACGAATGTTCCCCGATTCTGCAGTTGTCTGGATAATATGCCTCTGTCAGAACACTTCCTTCCTCGCCCAATAGAAGATGGTATCCGCCAGAAGCGAAAATTGTTGCCATTGCAAGCTGCGCTGTAGATCCATTCAAATTCCTTTCTGGTTCTGTTTTAAACGGATTCAAATATGCTGCCAGAATCACCCTCTTTTCATCCTTTGTTCCCCGAGCATGCGCAATCAAACGATATAGATCTCTATAAGTATCATTTGGCGACCAGACTTCTATATAAACACAATCTTCGCGACTCTTTTTTACCGAATCTACCGGCCAGTTATTTACTGCATTAAAAATGAACTGTTTTTCCGGGTATTTTTCTTTTGTTTCATTGATTAAATCGCCAAAATCATCCGCCAGATCTCGAATGACATATTTTCCATTTTCCAAAATTAATGCCTCTTTCGGATCTCCGTATTGATCCATATGTACGCCATCAAAACCTTTTTCCAGCGCTTTTCCATATTCCTGTAAAATCCATTTTCTCCACGCCGTTCCCCTGTGAATATCCATCAACCATATTTTGTCAATGAAAATCATTGGTTTTCCATTATCGTACCGATAGCTGCATTCCGGATGTTCTTCCTGAAATGATTCTGCACCATAAACAGCGCCATATGCTATTGCCTTGGCACCGCAAGCGTGCACTCCTTCGATTTTTTTCGCAACAGCAGTCATCGAACCTTTTCTTCCCATGATATCTGTATAAATATCACTCTCCGGATAAAACTCATCATGGTGGTACATCCAGTCATAAAACTGAATCACATTCAAGTGCATTTCCCTGAAAAATTCCTGATACTCTTCTTTTTGTTTATCTTCCTCAGAAAAACTGCTAAGAAATCCATATCTTGGAGCTTCTGTCCAGCAATTCACAACATCAAATGCCGTGTAACAGCTCCCTAGTTTTTCAGTCTTTTGAAAAAATTCTATTTTTACCAGATATCCACCCGTTTTTTCTGAAATGCTTTCCGCAAGTGGAATATACACTCCTTGTTCTAGGGTACATTCCATTTTCAGATTTTCTCCCTGATACGTAAACAACGAAACTTTCACGTGATTTGCTTTCGTCGGCCCTGTTTTTCTTATTTCCAGATAGACTCTTTCCCCAATTTCATACTGCGTTTTATTAGGTATTACATAAAACCCTGTATTTTCCATCTTCCACCCTCTCTTTCCATGAAATGTTTCGTTTGTTTTTGAAAAAGTCCCCTCTTCGAAATTAAACCGAAGACGGGACTTTCTCTCAAGAATCTTCGCGAGGATCACTTCGTCATTTTGATACTATTGTTCTTTGTGAACTACATGAATTTCTGTTTTTTCCAATTTCGGAACACTGACAATAACTGCTGTATCCTCTCTCCAATACCAACCGGAACCATAATTCAACGCATTCAAGGACGCACCTTCTGAAAGAGAAATTCCATTCAACTCCAGACTTTCTGGCTTTCTGTCAAAACCAAGAAGAACAATAAATTCTGTCTCGGATGCATGGCGAAGCATAAAGAAATCTTCACCCGTTTGGCCCAAAATATTGTATTCAATTTCTTTTCCATCCGCATACCGTTTGCCTGAGGTTTCATTTAAAGCTCGGCTCATAAGAACTGTATTCTTTTTTTCATATGTCATGCTTTGTCCAAGCTGCAATTCTCCATTCATAACAGACAGAATGCACGCTCCTTCCCGAATATAAACAGGAATTTTGTCAATTGGAACATCCACCTGAAGAATTCGGTTTCCACCAACCATCTTTCTGAAATCCAACAAATTGATCCATCTTCCTGCTGGGAAGTAAATTCTTCTCTGTTCCCCTTCTTGATGAACCGGAGCAGCTAACAGATCTGAACCATAAAAATATTCATCTTCCCAATAGACAGCCTCTTTATCCTTAGGAAATACCATTGGCAACGGTCTCATCATTGGTATGCCTGTTTTATGTGCCTCTTCCGCTGTATGAACCGAATATTTCAGAAGATTTTCTCTTAGCCATGCATAAAATTTATAAACAGATACTGCATATCGACTGTAAACCCACGGCTCTCTTGGGGTCACTCCATGGAAACGCATAATCGGTGAGAAAGCTGCAAATTCCGTCCAACGGAGATACGTTTCTTCATCTGCAAATCCTGAATAACCTCCTGCATCAACACCCCAGAATGGAAAACCGGAAGCCGCCAGTGTCAGGCCTCCATTCATTGCATAAGTCAGACCTCTAAAACTTGAAAGCTGGTCCCCACCAAACTGGCAGGAATACTTTTGAACACCCGCTGCCGCAGATCTTGAAAACAGCACGTGATCCTCTCCTTTATATTTTTCAAAGAGTTTTCGATACGCTTTTGTATAATCCAGCGCGTATGCGTTGTGCATTTCATCTCCCGTACGACCATCGTAAAACACTGCTTCATCTGGAATAATTTCTCCAAAATCCACCATAGTTCCATCAAAACCTGCATCCATTCGATCATGCCATTGGTTTTCCAGAAGTTCCTCTGCTCTTGGATGTGAAAAATCAATAGCACATGGAAGAACTTTTTCTCCATGATAACCCGGCGTTCTTGTAATTGGCAGATCTTCTTCCGCACAGTTCGGCAGAAGTTCCTTTGCCTGCTCCATATCCAGATGTGAAAACTGCCACGAAAAAACCCGCATCTTCTGTTGTTTTGTAAACGCAGCAATCTTATAAATTTCTTCTTTGTTGTAATGGTCTTCCCATTTCCAACCAGCACCCTCTGCATACAGGCCAGAATGTGGGATATCAAGATTTTTAAACTTCCGTACAACACCTTCCATCTCCTGGATTACATCGTGCGTCGGTCCGTCCATCCATCTGCCTACCCCACCGCCGGCCCACGGTTCAAACACCCACGCAGGCGGAAGCAGCGGTTTTCCGGTTAAGGCTGTATATTCCTCCATGTTTTCTAAGACGCTTCCCGTAAAAACATAAATATCTGCTTTGGGTCCTGCTGTTGTGATTCGAAGCCCTTTACTGACTCTTCCAATATCTGCTCTAATTCTGTAAAAACTGTTAATAAACAAAGAGTAACCTTTTGTAGAGTGTAAAAATGATACATTTTTGTAGGACTGATTTCCAATAGAACAATTACAACCTTCAAATGCATCTCTGTGCCACAAAGAAAGTACCCGACCTCTCTGGTTTACAGCATCAAATCGTTCGCCGAATCCATACACCATTTCTCTTTCCTGAAGTGGTTGGCACACATCGAAACCTTTGCTTCCTGCATAATCATAGAGCTTGAAGTTATCTGCATCCAATACAAATTTTTCATCTGCACAGATTTTCCAATCATCTCCCGCTGTAATCACAATCACAGAATGTGCTGTTTTGATCTGATATTCTCCCTCTATTTCTGAAAATGTATACGAAACTGCTTCGCTGTCAAAATCTCCTTTTTCTCTTGTATAAAAGCGAAAACCACGATTCTGTGGAATCAATACGGCATCGCAGGTGTTCAAACCATATTCGTACTTTAATACGATCTTATTCCCCTGATCTGAAACAGATTTCAGATGTGTGAATCCAATCCAGTTGTCTTCGTCTGCATCTCCAAGTGTGTGATCTGCATACCACCATGCCGTGAGCGTTCGGAAATAGCCAATCAAGACATCCAGTTCTCTGCAGGCTGTCGCAGTATCTCCTTTTCGAAGTGCTTCGTTGCAGAGACGTCTCTGTACCCAAGGATCCACTTTATCAAAAGAGTTTTCACATCTTGCATTTGGGAAGAAATCCATTCCTTCCAACATTAACACATCCTGCCATCTTTGTACGGTTATAATCCGATCTGGCAATTCATCCGGTGTTGTCGGTGTCAGCGATTTCTGCAAATGCATAATCTCAGCCCGCTCATTTATAGATGGCCATTCCAGTGTCGCCGGCCGCTGCCAATGCATCGTTCCATCCGGTAGGATCACGCAAGCACTGTTGGAATAGATAACCTGCGGTGTTCCTCCAGGTGTGCACTCAATAAAGCTTTCCGGATCAAAATCAAATCTGGACTCGTAATTTGCATTTAAATCCAACGGATTCAAAGCCAACACTTCACTGGTCTGATTCTTTTTCCGGTAAACCTGAAACTTAAAATATTTTTCCGGAAATCCACCGAACAGCTCCCATGGGATTCCAAACATGACACGCCAACAGTTTTTTTCTACAGCGATTTTGCATGTATATTTCCATGATGGGATTTCTGTTTTTACCGCATCATTTTTTTCGGTAAAGTAATCATTTAAAATTGCTTTATCGCCACCGAAATAGGTCATTCCCTTTTCCGTCCTGGCTCCCGCCTGTTTCTCTGTGTCTGCACAAAATACTGCGTAGTCTCGCTCTCCAAAATTTCCGCTGCTCAATGCAATTTCTATCTTATCTTTGCGAAGCATCCATTCTGTTTTCAGCACATTTTCATCAGACGGACGGGAAACCCTTGCCTCTTTTTCATAGCAAATCAGATACAGATACAGATTTTTCTGATCCCACATCATCCGTAGATTTGTACTTGAAACGGTCTCTCTTCCGCCTGCACTGTAAAATGTGTCCATTAACACCGCATGTTCCCATTCATTTAAATTCACAGGAATGGAAGGTACTGCCGAAACCGGTGCACCAAGTTCAACTGCTGCAATACCAAACGACTGTTTTTTTCTAGTTGTAATCATACTTCACCTCCCGGCTGAAATTTTGCAGAGAATCCGATATTATCCTTTTATGGAACCGTCCGTAATGCCCTGCTGCATAAACTGTTTCTGAAAAATAACAAACAATACAATAATCGGAATAATAACAATAACACTGGCAGCAAACATCAGGCCATAGTTCGTCGTATACTGTCCACGGAACAGTTGCAGTGCAACGGAAAGTGTTCTCTTGTTTGTCGATTTTGTAAAGGTAAGAATATCAAATAGGTTCGACCAGTATCCATTAAACGCCAATACTGCCTGTGTTGCAATTGCCGGTTTACTTAACGGAATAATGCAATGTAACAAGGTCTGAAACCTGGTTGCACCATCAAGGTACATGGACTCTTCCAGCTCTTTCGGCACTGCTTCAAAAAAACCTCTATAGAAGAAGGTGTTTCCTGCCACACAAGTGCCTCCCCACAGCAGCCAAATTCCTTTATAGGTATCAATCAGTTTCAATCCGTTTAAAACAGTGTACTGGGAGATCATAGCCAGCTGTGCCGGAATCATCATTGTGAGCAACAGCAAGTTAAAAATAGGCTCCTTTCCTGGAAACTGGAATCGTGAGAAAGAATATGCCATCGTGATCGAAATTAACAGATTTACGATAAGGCCCACTACAGACACGTATAGTGTGTTGAAAAAGTACGTCTGAAAATGGTTTGCAGTCCACGCTTTTACATAGTTTTCCAGATAAAGTGGAAAATTCGGAAATAAAATTGGCTCGTTCGGCAAAACACCTTTTACCTTCATAAATGAAGTCGAAATCATTGACAAAAAAGGAAGAAGGCATATTGCTGTCAACGCTACTAAAATCACATGAATACAGATCTGACTAATTATTTTCTTTTTCTTCATTGCTGCTCTCCTCCTTAAAGATTTTCACCATAGCGAAGGAATTTCTTCAGTCCCATGGAAATAACAAATACAACAATACCCATGACAATACCACAAGCGGCCGCATACCCAAAATCGAAATAATTGAACGCCCTCCGGTAAATATAATCCATAACAACATCTGTTGTTCCGAGCGGATCTCCTTTTGTCAACAGGAATACCTGAATAAAGATATTCATTGCACCGTTAATCAGATTAATCAGTAGATAAAGCGTAGTTCCTCTTAATCCAGGAAGTGTAACGTGGAAGAATTTCTGAACCGCATTGGCTCCATCCATCGTTGCAGCTTCATACTGATCTGATGGGATTCCAAGAAGACCGGCGGTGTAAATGATCATAACCCAGCCATAGCCCTTCCAGATTGAGCAGATCCAGATAACAAAGTTTCCTGTCCATGTATTCTTCAACCATGCTACCGGCTCTTTTAAGATTCCGATGGTAGTCAGACAGTAGTTTACAAGACTTCCTTCATCCGGTTGGAAAATATAATCAATGATATTACAGAAAACAACCCAGTCACAAATAACTGCAATATATAAGAGTACTTTATATACATTTTTTCCTGTTTTCAGGTTATGAATCAAAACGGCAACGATCAGGCCAAGAACCAACTGTCCTGGCACAGTAACCAGAACTGCTAAAATATTATTTCGAAATGCAATCCAGAAAAAATAGGCATCAGATCCTTTTGTTGAAATATCTTTGAACATTTTAGCAAAATTACTTATTCCAACAAATGTATTTTCCGAACCTGGCATAATGCTATAATTTGTTAGTGCAATATAAATATTCTTAATTTGTGGATATAATACAAAGACAATAAATAAGGTCATTCCCACTGCAAGGAAGGGCAAAACGGCCAACCATTGTTTCAGACCTTTGGAAAATCTTTCTGATAAAGGTTTTTTCATAACAGATACCTTTCTGGGCTGCTTTTTATCGCCCTATAAACAATTTCCACAGGCAAGAAAGCCTGTGGAAATTTGTTTCATCTTTCTTGAATTATGATGCCTCACCTGCAAGCAATGCATCCAGTTCCGGAGCAATCTTATCGAGTGCGGACTGTGCCGTATCCTCATGAAGAACTGCGCTCTGGAATGCTACAGAGAGTTTATCTGAAATTTTCTCCCATGCCGGAGATGGGGTACGGGATACAGCTCCCTCAAGCTGTTCAATATACGTACTCATATTCGGTACTGCTTGTACTTCTTCAGATTCGGCAATTGTTTTTACAGTCGGGATCAGATGTCCACCGCCTACAGCCTGTGCTGTCTGAGAGAATTCACTCATTAAGAACATTGCAAATACCCAGGATGCTTCTTTCTTATCGCTACTCTCAAACATAACCAGATCCTCGCCACCGTTAACGGTAAGAGATCCGGCTTTACCAGCCGGCAGAAGTCCTACTTCTACTTTTGCCAGATTTTCTTCATCATCATTTGTGAAGAACCATGGACCCTGATAACTAAACAGATAATTTCCATCGTAAAGACCATTTGCTGCATCCGGCTTTCCACCTGTGAAGCAAGGTCCAATAATTCCTTCATCATACCACTCAACGATAGTCTCCAGTGCCTTTACACTATCTTCACTGTTGACATAACCAGATGCTTTCGTATAGTCCTCATTGGTATAAACGCCGCCCAGAGAATGAAACAATGGAGCCATAGCCCAAGAGTTTGCCCCCTCGCATGCGATCAGATACTGATCTGAGCCAAGCTTGTCCTTCAATGCAACAACTTCATCGTAAGTTGTCGGAATACTGTCAATATTCAGTTCCTCCATCATGGTCTTACTGTAAACGCCTGACAGACAGTTTGTGTTCAATGGCAATCCATAATATTTTCCATTGTAATAATTAGTACTCAGCGGTCCTTCGTACAGATTATCTTTCAGATCTGCAAATCCTTCCAGATCATCAACTGCTGCAAGTGCTCCCATCTCAGCAAGTTCTGGAACCCAGATAATATCCATTCGCATCAGATCCGGGCCTGTTCCACTGGAAAGGCTGGTAATAATCTGTTGCATCAATCCATCGTATGGCATTCTTACAGCATCAACATGAATATTTGGATACTGTTTTTCAAACTCAGGAATAATGGTATCTACAAGAACCTCTTCCTCTGAATCACCATGTGTATGCCAATAGGTAATCGTTACATCGTCTCCATCGTACTGGATACCTGAACCAGAAGCATCTGAGCCTGCGTTGGATGCTTCAGATGCGCTGGCGCTGGCACTGCCATTGTCAGAAGAACTCTTTGTATCCCCACTTTTGGAATTGCTTCCGCATCCAAAAAGCATGGATGCTGCAAGGATTGCTGATAGTGAAACTGCTAATGTTTTTCTTTTCATCTCTTTTCCTCCTTTAGAAAAGTTCGTTTTTGTTATAATCTATTTTTATACTTTTTTTTATCTTTTCTCAAGACGCTTTCTTATCTAATCTATACAGTATTTTTACTTTATATCACTTTTTTATAGACTTTTTAACGAATTTCGATTAATATGTTATTGTGCAATCTTTATGGTATGTGATCATTTTTCCTTTTTTATTCATGGTTAATCTACAATTCAAAAGAGGGCAAAGCATATGGAAATTATCGAATATGAACCAATCAATTTGTATGACGGACGCTTTTGCAAGGTATTTCATTCTGACTGGATTCAGTTAGAAAAACCTAAAGATGTAAATTCAGCACCGCATTTTCACTGGCATAACAGTTTTGAATTTAACTGTTCTATTTCGGGAACACTGCGCTGTGAAATCGGCTCTACTATGACTTATGCAAAAGATAATGATTTTCTTTTTGTGAACCCAAATGTTATTCATAAGTCACTTGAAGTTTCTGCCTCCTTTCTAGGATTTGCAGTGCTTGTTCCTGTCTCTATCATACAGCTTTTTTTTAACCCAGATAGTAAAAACTACCCTATTATAGAACAGGATGTTGTGAACAGACATCGGAAAGAAATCATAGAACTTCTTATGGATATCTACCGATATTCACGATCCGAAAAACCGGTTGATCTCCTTGGGATGAATGCCTGTGTTCTCCAAATTTTTCATATCCTTCTCTCTGAAAGCATGGCTGCTCCGACTTGTACTACCCCCCCCCCGATCCAAATTAGAGGATTCGATTTCTTTTACCGAATATCTGGCAGCACATTATAGAGAACATATCACTCTAGAAAGTGTTTCCGAACATTTTGGCTTCAATCCGACCTATTTTTCCAGAATATTTGCCAAAAAAACAGGTCGCAATTTTAATGTCTATCTTTCTTCGCTCCGATTAGACCATGCGACCCACCTCCTTGAAACTACGACTTCTTCTATTCCTGATATTTCAGAAGAAAGTGGTTTTTCCAGTTCCCGCGCTTTTATTGAAATGTTTAAAAAAGTAAACGAACTCACGCCAAAACAATACAGGGACCAATGCAACGAGCACAAAAAAGTGCATCACTCCAATGACTGATTTTTTTCTTCTGACGTGCAGGCATGTGGTTCTTCTAATACTGCACCGACGTTTCTCCGTATCCTAGAGCGTGTCTGAAAAAGGCTTTTACGCTAGACGTTGATATGCCTAACATCAAAACAGCTCAAGTGCATTTCTGCACCTGAGCTGTTTTTCTGCTTTTTCAACTATAATTGCATCATGCAAGCGGCCTTACGCTTCCTTCCGTAATTCCATTCTCATTAAACGCATCGACTCTCACATACACCGTTTCGCCATAAATCAAATCCTTTTCAAAATCTTTCATGTCTCTTTTCTCCTATGCTTGTATAATGTTCTCAGAAACAAGGTGGTCACTACTGTTTCCAATACTGATACGCAGTTTCATTCCGCTGCTGACGGTTTCCATGTTTTTGCCATAATATGAGAATTCTTCCTGGTCAATAAAGAAATCTACATCCTTCTTTTCTCCCGGATCCAGAAAGACTTTCTGAAAACGGACAAGCTCTTTCATCGGACGCACCACAGATGCATGTAATGTTTCGTAATAACACTGAACGACCTCTGCCCCCGCAATATTGCCTGTATTACTTACCTTACAATGTACATGCACTCTTTTGTCCTGTTCCATCCGAACTTCAACATCCGAAACATCAAACTCTGTATAGGATAATCCAAAACCAAATGGATATAATGGTGTATTGGGAATATCCATATATCTGCTGGTGAAACGGTTCTCCAGGTTATCTGCAGTAAGCACATGCCCGGTTTTTACATCCCAGTAGCTTATGGGCACCTGCCCCACACACCATGGGATACTCACAGATAATTTGCCGGAAGGGTTTAATCTGCCATACACAATATCTATGATTGCTTCAGCTCCCATAGTGCCGGGTCTCCATGCCATAATGACAGCCTTGGATCTTTCCGATATCCTCCGCAGGTCCAATGGTCTTCCTGTAATTACCACAGTCACAATATTACTTGTACGTTCTGCTATTTTTTCAAATAACACCTGCTGTTCCTCCGGCAAAGTCAGAAATGCCCTGCTGGCAGCCTCTCCTGACTGGGACTCATGTTCACCCAGTACACATACAACCGTATCTTCATGGGTTATCGTTTCCAGCCACTGCTCATCCCTTGGCTTGTCAGACAATTCCTGTTCCACCTGCCATACCTTACACTCTTCATCAGAAAGAATATTGCATCCTGTAATACATTCTGCTTCTATCTGCTTTTTTTGCAAAACATCTTCTATTGTTTCAACTGCCTCATGTTCTCCAAAAATTGACCAGCGGCTTAATAGTTCTCTTGACGCTGTATAAGGACCTGCCCAGATAACTTTCTTCTTCCTGCTTAATGGCAGCAGCTTTTCATTTTTCAAAAGGACACAGCTTTCGCCCGCCAGCTGATATGCCTTTTCCCGGTTATGCAAAGTCAGTTTTCCACTCTTTCCAAGACCGGCAAACGGATTTTCAAAAAGCCCCAGCTGATTTTTCATCATCAGGACCCGGAATGCACTTTCATCAACAAACGCTTTCGGGATTTTTCCGCTTTCTACCAGTTTTTCCAGACACAGCATATAAGCAGGACTCATCATATCAATGTCTACACCGGCTTCTGAAGCCTGGATTGCTGCTTCTTCCATATCAGCTGCCACTCCCTGTTCTTCCAGCTGACCTATGGAGCCCCAATCTGAAATTACAGTTCCCTCAAATCCTTCCTTATCCCGCAGAAGCCCTTTAAGAAGTTCCTTATTTCCGCTTATCGGTTTACGATCAATAGCATTAAAAGCTGTCATGACCATAGCAGGCTTTGCTTTTAATGCCATACGGAAAGGTTTTACATACTGTTCCAGAAATGTCCGCTTGGATATTTCAACATCATTATATTCCCTTCCTGCATTCACTGCCCCATAACCCGCAAAATGCTTCAGGCATGCCGCTATTCCGGCATCATCTTTCTGCTGATAGCCATCTACCATTGCTTTTCCCATGATCCCATTTACATATGGATCTTCTCCAAAGGATTCCATCATCCTTCCCCATCTGGGATCTCTTGAAACATCAATCATAGGAGAAAATGTTGCTCTGAGCCCTTCTGAAGATGCCTCTGAGGCAGCTATAGAAGCCGCCTCAGACACCAGTTCCGGATGAAATGAACACGCCTGCCCCAACGGAATCGGAAAAATCGTCCGACATCCATGGATAACATCTGCCATAAAAAGAAGCGGAATATGATGGGGATGCTGTTCCATATATCTGCTCTGAATATCATAAATTTTATCTTTACCGATCACTCCAAGCACTGAACCGGCATATTGAATGATCCATTCCGGTGGTAACTGTTCGCCAACAACACCGGTGAGTACTGCCTCTTTATCAAAGTATACACCGGTGAGCTGCACCATCTGTCCTATTTTTTCCTGTAATGACATTTCTGACAGCAATTGCTGTAATTCATGTATTTCCATAAATACTCCTTATGTTCAATCCGTTTATTTCTAATGTTCATTTCTCCAAAGAGCACCTAAGCTGTTTTTCTGCTTTTTCAATATAATTGTATCATGCAAGCGGCCTTACGGTTCCTTCCGTAATTCCATTCTCATTAAACGCATCGACTCTCACATACACCGTTTCGCCTTCTACCAGCGCTCCAATATTTTGCTCCGGCATAAAGGTCATGCAGCTGTGATACAGCTTGTCCGGTGCAAAACCCCAGAGGACGTTGTATCCGACAGCGTCTGTCTGTGGCTCGATGGTGATACGCATATCCATAGTTCCGATCCGCTCTGCCTGGTACTGCGGTGCAGACGGTTTTTCGCCGTTACCGAATCCGAAGACGCGAAGACCGGAGATGCATGGATTCTGATTGTACGGCACTTCAAAAACGGTGAGTTTCAGATAACGGATCTGTACACCCTCTTCTTTTACGACGAAATCATGCGGCAAATTGGTTTCTGCGTCTGATTTATCTGCCAGAACAAAATAGTTTGTTCCATCGGCGGATGCCTCAAGCAGCCATCTGGTCTTATGCTGGCTCGGGTCAATATATCGTTCCCCCTGACGCTCGCCCGGCAGAGGTGCATCGATTTTGTCATCTGCAAAATTGATCTGTACGGCGCGGACATCTTTTACCTCACCAAGATCCATCGAAATCCACTCACCCGGCTGATTTCCGGCTGCGCGCCACCAGGTCTGGATATTTTCATCTGTCGCAAACGACGGTTCTCTGCCTTCTTCCGAGGACGATGCCGTCATTGCTTTCTGATAGCTTAAGAGATACCACTCCGGTTCTGCCCACGGTTCTTCTTTTGCCTGCTCCACCGCCATCGGCCAGTCACCGAACTGCTGATTGCAGAACAGGACACCATCTTTGTCGAAGCCTGCCCGCCAGATGCCGACGCGACGCTCCATATCGTGGTTTTTGCTGATCTGCATTGTCGCGGTATGCCACCAGTTTCCATAGCGGTCTTCCATCGTCGAACCGTGGCCTGCACCGCGCAGGAATCCGCCCGGTTTATAGGAATATGGATTGTTCTTTGCCAGACGGAACGGGCCAAGCGGGGAATCACTCTCGTAAACACCGTCACCGTAAACGTTGTATTCCGTTCCCGGGCCGGCATACTGGAGGTAATAGGTTCCGTCATGCTTCGTCATCCATGCGCCCTCGATAAACGGTCTCTGACTGAACATAATTTTGGCAAATCCGATCTGCTCCTCCGTCAGATGATCCGTATCTTTTCCCTGTGCTTTCAGAAATTCTTTGAATTTTTCAATAGCTTCTTCTTCACTCAGCGGCATTTTGGAATGATTTTCTCCGACGCGCTCGTATCCGATTTTTTCCGGCTGACCGTAGATCAGTTCTTTTCTCTCGGTCTTTGGAACCATCGTCTCCGGGTCAAGCTCCACGCCCCAGATCGGAGTCACGTTATTGCATCCCCAGTAAAAATAGAGCTTTCCGTCATCATCAAGAAACAGGTTCGGATCCCAGAAATCGAAGGTTCCCGGGATCCGCTCAAACGGACCGTTTAAGATATCTTTCGTGCGGTAAAAATCGCAGATCGTGCCACGACGGGATGCGCTGAAATACACGTAATCGCCGACCACGCGCACATCCGGCGCATAGTCATACAGCGGCAGGCTGTCCGGCAGCCGGTGGCTCTCCCAGTGCACCATATCCTCCGAAACCCAGACACTCAACGTCATGGACGCAAAAATATAATATTTTCCCTGAAATAAAATCATCGACGGATCGGCGGCCTCGCGGGAAATCTTGTCCTCGCCGCTTCTCATATCCTGAATGAACTGGTAACGGTAATCCATATTTAACGGATTGCAGAAATACTGTTTTTTCATCAAACTTCCTCTTTCCGGACGGTACGTAAAAACCCCTGTTCGTACATCCTTTTTTCTTATGATAGAAAAAGTTTAGCATATCCCGCAAAGAAAGAAAATGTTCTGATTTGACTTTTTTGTTGCACTTTTTGGACTGTTTTTTTGTCTCAGGTATTGGACAAATTCCTGTGTTGGATTTATAATTCGTGTAATTTCAAATTGCAGAAAACAAGATCTGCAAGCCGAGTTTTCAGCATGGATCGAGGTTGGAATGGAATGCGGCGATTTTACCCTGATACTGCAATCAGGAGAGAAACGTGCAAAGATAGATTTGAGTCAATTCACAGAAGAAAAACCGGAACCTTTCCCGATAAACACCGTTTTCGTACCGAAACAGCTTCTCGCAAATGTACTTCAGGCCGGAAAAGAGTTTTGCCTGGGTGCAAAAAATCTGAACCCCACAACGAAGGATTCTGCAATTGGAAAGGGAATCCAGATGATCGCCAGACAGACACAAGAAGTATTTGCAGACTGTCATGACGGAGATACAAACATCCGGGTCAGCACATGGATTGAAAAGCTGCTGGCTGTAAAAGACAATCTTGAATATGGAATTGTCAGTTCGGAAAGAACGACAAATCGCTGGGCCTATATGGATGAAAAGCTTCTTATGATGGATTTCCGTACAGCTTTGGCACAGAATTTATACCAGCTGAATGTCTTGCCGATTGAAGCAAATGGTGCAATATTTGATCCTCATATCCATGATGCAGTACACATCGAAGAGACAGACCAGGTGGAAGAAGACAGAGTTGTCGGGGAAATACAGAAAGGCTACTTCTTCGGTGAAAAACTGTATCGACCGACAAAAGTTATTGTTTCTCAAAATCCCTGTCAAAAATAATACTCTGCCATGTGTGTCTTGATATATACGAATCAATTTCTCAAACGCACAGATCATTAACCGATATATAAATTAAGGGTGAAGAGGAGCCTGTTTTTAAAGCTCCTCATTACCCTTGACAAACCCTAAAAGAATTTAACCGAATCAACCAAGTTCTGATAAGCTGTGAAGCAGCTATTCAGTTATGAGCAAGTAACGAAGCGGATTGCGAATATCCGCTTTGGCTTTACAGACTGTTCCACAGTACCCCGGAAAATCTGTTTCTTGCAACTCTCACTCCACAGGACTGATTTTTTATGTCATTTCTGTATTTTTTCCTTCCATTTCTGTATTGTTTTTATGAAGACATGCTCTTTTTGCTTTTCATCTTCCTGTGCCTCATACTTAGATAATAAGGAATTAAGTTCCCTATCCCATACCGAATAAAATCGAACGGTTTTTACTTCTTCCTGTATCGTTTTGATTTGTTTTTGATCTTGTCTCGAAAGACTCCGCATTCGTTTTTCTAGTTCCTTTTTGTAAATAGAAACCCCTTGCGGAAATCTTATATTGCTTGCCTCTCTTCTATCTTCTAACTCTATTCCTTTTCCCGATAAAACTTCTTCACTGTATAGCATTTGTAAAAAGGAGACTGCTTTTAAAGGTTGCTTTGTATTCTTATTAATTCCTGCATAAAGTGTAACATTTGCAGTGAATCCGCCTTCCTGATTCGGCATTGCAAATACCGTATGAACTGTTTTTTCACCTCCAAGTTCTTCCAAATCATTTAGACTTACTACTCCTGTATCTTTTATTTTCCAATTTAAAGCTAATGATCTTGTTTTTAATGCTACTGTTTCATCCAAAACTTTTTTTATCTGCTCTTCCGAATATAGAAGTGTTTTTTTCTTATAATCAACTACCTCACTAAATGTATCAAAAAATTGAACCCCACTTCTTTGCCCTACAATCTGTTGAATTGCTTTTTCTTTTTGTCTGGCTAATTCCAGCCAATTTCTTGATATTTCTGTATTTTCCGGTAAATCCTGTGTTGTAAATGCATATAGAAAATAATCGTATGTCATAGGAAGCAGTATTTGTTCCTCATTAGCCATACCTGCAGACAAAATCTTCTCTTCTAAAATATCTATATCAAAATATTTCATGTATGGTTTCAACGAAAGAAAGGTTCCCTGATACATTTCTTTTTGGGGGTCCTCAAAAACAACTACTCTTTGCTCACTCCAGGTCGGATTCGGCCCTTCTGCCAAAAATACATCCGGCCCTTCTCCCGTCGTAATTTCATTCTGGATCTCCTGTACTTTTTCTTCCGAAGCCTGTTGCCCTGATGGGATTACCATTAGTTCCACTCCATTATTTTTATATATTTTCTTCCAGGCTGCCACTATTTGAAGTACCGTTTTTTTATTTTCTTCATCAACACAAATTTTTAATGGCATTTCCGTTTTCTCAATTTCAATCTTGGCTTGTGTATCTGCATATACCGTTTCTGCATTTAAGCTCCCACTGACTAATGTGATGTTAATCAGAATCAAACCAAAAATTTCTTTCAACCTTTTTCCCATCATTATGCTACCCCCTATGTTTCTATATAGCACAAGGCTATTGCATGACTTCTGTTTTTTTACATATCATACAACAGCCTTGTGTTTTAACCATTAATTATCATATCCGTGACAAATTGTTCTTGTTTCTTTCACATTAGCAGTATTTCCTGCGTTACAATTTAAACATTTTGTAGTTTTTATTCCTGTTCTATACTGCTTCAAATCAGTTCCCCATGCGTGACCATGAGTACATGTAACTGTACCACTGCTTATCCAGCTTCCCCATACGGTTGACGATGTTATTCTTCCTCCACATCTCGGGCAAACTGCAGCATACGGCATAATTTCTTCATAC
Organism: Blautia sp. OF03-13; assembly: GCF_003460685.1. Classification (NCBI taxonomy): domain Bacteria; kingdom Bacillati; phylum Bacillota; class Clostridia; order Lachnospirales; family Lachnospiraceae; genus Blautia; species Blautia sp. OF03-13. The sequence continues at coordinate 149,048 of NZ_QTVR01000004.1, forward strand.
GCAAAAATATTCTTACTTTCGATAACATCCGCTTTTGTTACATTGGCAGAAAATGTACTGGCCAACATTAAGGTCATTAGAAAAATGGAAATTTTTTTCTTTACCGCTTTCATACTTTTCTCCTTAAAAATTTATTATACCTGTCAACGTACGTTCTACATTTGTATAACAAAAAATACCATACTTCCTACTTTTTGTCAATCTTTTTTCTACATTTGTCTAATTAATCATTATACCCATGGCAGACTATTTTTTCTTGCCTGATCTTTATCTCAAAAAAATTTCCACATTCATTACACCTGATTTTTTCTACTCCATATCTGGCTTTCTGTAAGTCATCTCCCCATGCATATTGATGTGTACATACTACATTTTTTTCATTTTCCCATGCATTCCAAACCACTTCTCCTTGTACCGCAGCTTTGCATTTGGGACAATTTTCTATATGCGATGATGACCATATTTGTCGCGCTATTTGCATTTCCGAAAAACTCAAAATAATTATTCCAAAAAGAAAAACAGTGACGTATATTCGAAGTTTTTTTCTTGCTAAAAACACATTGTAAAATCGTTCTTTCAGTATCTCTGTTTCTGATACCATTGAAACAACTCCAGACAATTCTTTTTTCGTTTGTTTTGAAGCCACTTTTAAAATAACATTGCAATAATCTTTCCGTTGCGTCAGATTCATATGTTTTGTAACAGTCTCATCACAGACACATTCGATATCTATATTTGCCATTTTTTGCACCCACAGCATTGGGATACAAAACCAATAAACATCCCTTATAATTTGAAGAAACCTTTTATACCATAAATCGTGTTTTTTCTGATGTGTCAATTCATGTAAAAAAATCAAATACCATTCTTCATAGGAGTAATTTTCCATTTCCAGCATTTCTTGTGGAATCAATACTTTTGTATTTCGTACACCAAACAACATAGGAGAATAAAAATCTTGATTTTCACAGACCCATATTTCTGTTTTTTTTATTTTACAAACTTCGCTTGCTTTTTTTAGAGCTTCTAATACGGAATTTTTTTGCATCTTTTTACATTCTGCAAATATTCTTTTTTTCCATATTCTATATTGTATTGCGTGAAACAAAAGACATAAAATCATCCCTGCAATCCATATATACAGCAAAAATTTTTCGCCTGACATCCACCTTCGAATTGAAACGTTTCCCATTTTCGTCATGATCGCGGTCTTTTGATTTTGTTCCCCGATATAATATGCCGGCATAGAAATCATAAAAGGATGTTGCCGAAATTTCTCTGTCACACTCCAAAATGGAAAGCACATTTTAAGTGTCAGAAGTATCCAGACTATCTTTCTCCAGTAATGACCGAGCCTTTTCCCCATTATTTTTTGTACAACATATGCCATAAATGCGACTATGCCTATTGAAAGATTCCACTTTATGATAAATGCCATCTGTAACTATATCCTCTACACCACTTTTTCTATTTTTGTCTGTCAATAAATTCCTGCAATTGCTTAACCTCTTTTGAGCTAAGTTTTTCTCCATCATACAGTGCCGATGCGAATTTTGCTAATGACCCTTGAAACATTTTATCTAACATGTTTTTTCCAACCGTGCCTATATAATTTTCTTTTTCTACTAATGGTACATAAAGATTTGATTTCCCGTTCCTCACTTTTTGAATAAATCCTTTTTTTTCCAAACGAGTAAGCAATGTTAAAATGGTACTCGGTGCAACATTTTTCTCTACATTCAACTTTTCTTCAACTTGAAATCGACTGACAGGTTCCTCATATTCCCATATAATCATCATAATTTCCTGTTCTGATTCTGGTAATTTTTTCATTTCTACTCTCCGCTTTTCTCTACTTTGATCAGATTATAGCATATTTTCCAGAAAATTGTTGCACTTTTTGGGACTGTTTTCCGCCTTCCGAAGCTAGTACATCGTTTTCGAAATAACTATACCACTCACTTGTCTGCAAATCTGATTGCACAGGCATAAAAGCCTCGGCGTAGCCCGCTACGCCTACATTTTTATACCTGCACACTCGAATCTGCATCCTGCGTGATTGGTATAGTTATTTACAAAACGATGTACTAGATTCTAGCATGATTCTTGATTTTTTCTTCCGTTTCGCATAGCTTTGAATGCACTTCAAAAGCACCGGCCAAATGGTCGGTGCTTAAATAATGGTTTCATCAAAAATGGTTCATCCTATACCACACATAAATATGCAAAATATCCTGCATAGCATAAAAGCATAACGACACCACACGTTTTCCGTAATTCCCTGTTCTTGTACGTCCCAATCCATAAAACCAGACCTGCCAGAATTGCGATTCCTGTGTCTACAATAAATTTAGTTTCAAATGGCACAGGACAGATCAGTGCGGCTGTTCCAATTACAAATAAAATGTTAAAAATATTGCTTCCGACAATATTTCCGATTGCAATCCCTGCATTTCCTCTTTTTGCCGCTGTCACAGATGTTACCAGCTCTGGAAGAGATGTTCCGAGAGCAACAATCGTCAGTCCGATAAAACGCTCACTCATTCCAAAGTATCGTGCAATCTCGGTTGCCCCGCTGACGGCAAAATCACTTCCTTTTACAACCAGGACGCCGCCTGCCACCATCAAAAGAAGACATTTCCAGACAGGATAATTTTTCGCTTCCTCCTCTTCCGGATTTTCCCCTTTTTTTGACATTACAAACAAATATCCAAGATATACAAGAAACAGTACCCATAAGACTATGCCCTCGGCAAACGTTACTTTTCCTCCTGTCATTCCGCATATCATTAAAACTACCGTAACAAACATCATAAACGGTATTTCATAAAACAAGGTAGACCTTTGTATTGCCACATTTGTTATCAATGCCGTAAGTCCGAGAATAATAAAAATATTCAAGATATTACTTCCAACCACATTTCCTATCGTAATTCCTGCGTTCTGCTGCATCGCTGCAGTAATACTCACAGCAGCCTCCGGCATACTCGTTCCCATTGCAACAATGGTAAGTCCGATAATCAGCTGGGGAATTCCAAACTTTCTTGCTATGCTTGCAGACCCTTCCACAAACCAGTCTGCTCCTTTTACCAGAAAAAGGAAACCCACTATCAAAATCCCTGCCTGTAACATCATACATATCTTCCTCTCTTTCTTTTGCATTCTTTGCAGCAGGTGTTATAGGCATAAAAAAGAGACTCCTACTGCATCTACAGTAAAAGTCTCGCTATTTAATCACTTTCCGAGTTATTGAATATCAATAGCTGTACTGACGAAGAAGTGAACACGGTTGGCTAGCTACTCCCTTTTATTTTTCCAGTTTATCAAATTTCTTTTTTTTCGTCAACGTTTTTTATTTCTCTTTTTAAAAGAAAAAATAGAGTATGGATTGTTTCCATACCCTTTTGATTTTCACAAATCCTTTGTCTGATTCTGGTTTTATTACATCATCATTGAGGAAAATCATATCATTATTCTTACACCATGCCGGAATCCATCTTCTGCAAATCCAAAAAACCTCCAAACTGAATCACTCTGTATGATTTCAGTTTGAAGGTTCTGGTCATTCTTTATTCCAGGTTCATGCACAATCCCCAGTCCTGGTCATTGGCATACGGATCGGCAAAATCGGCTTTCTGACCGTTGACGGAATACGGATACAGGTACGCACAGGTCGCTGTTCCATCCTCAAAGAACATGGACAGCACGCCGCGCAGGGAATGCTCACCGCGAATATTATATTCTTCGTTTCCGGTCAGGCGGGCGTAGCGCTTGAAGGTTCGACCGTTTTCTGCGCTCCAATAGTGTGGGAAGGTGTCGCCGAAGACTCTGCGTTTTCCGAACCAGTAGCCGTCCCAGTGGCGGATTGCGGTTTCATGCAGATGGTAGTCCGGCTGCTGTCCGTCGAAAAGTTCGAGAACGGCGATCTGCTGCTCGGCTCCGCGCAGGTATTTTTCTTCCCCGGTCACTTCGTAAACCTGAAGAATAACTTCGGCCGCCGGCTGTACGATCGATTGCTCGTAATTTACTTCCGAAGCCGGATAAGCCGTTCCAATCTCAATCAGTTGATCAGCATGACGTCGGAACAGATCTCTTACTGTTTTCAGATCCTCCTGTTCTCCTGCTTTTTCCAGCTCTTGACAGAGCATCACAATCGGCATTTCAATCGGATAAAAACGGAATCCATCCTGTTCATAAAATTTTTCTGTGATACGAACTGCTGTCTTCAGATTTTCTTTTTCTCCCCACAGCTTCCAGCATTCAAGAAAGAATGTCACTGCCCATGGGTAGTTGTAAAGCCGGAAATAGCTGTTGTCCTTTCCGGAACAGTTGCAAACAAGACCTGTTGCTGCATTTACCAGCTCGCGAAGATAGAATGCATGGTACTCACGAAGACTCTGCTCCGCTTTTTCCCGGTCTTTTAAAAGATTCTGCTGCAGTGCCCGTGCAATCAGCACACCCATACCGGTACGCTCCCGTCCGGCATTGAAATCGTTTTCCGGCGTGCAGACGAGAATTTTTTCTTCGTTATCATACGGCAGATATGCGCCCTGCAGTTCTTTGATCTTTCCATGATACTGCTGGTGATCAACAATAAACGCACACCGTTTTGCAGCCAGTGTTTCCGGCCGCTCCTGCACGAGAAGACGGCAGGTGGTTTTCACCTCGTCGGCACAGATCGAAAGTACATACTCCCCTGTTTTTTCATTTTCAAACAGATATTCATAAACACCATTTTCCGTCTTTTCCAGCGATGTTCCGTTTACCGTTACATTTTCTGCCTGAAATACCGGTTCAATGGTTACCTTACTCGTCTCTCCCGGATAAATCACATACTGCTCCGCATCCACCAGAATCACCTGGGAAAATGCTCTTAATTTCTCCCGGAAATCTTCGCGTCCCTGATGCGGAAATACTTTCCACTCCAGCTTCATTGTATCTCCCGGCGCAAATTCCTGTGCGGACGGGTGCAGCCAGAAGCAGCCTCTGTCATTGCTCTGCAGTTTCAGATCGCGCTCCACGCTGTAAGCGGAAAGACTGCCTTTTGTGAGCACCATTCCCATATGCGGAGCCGCACCGCCCATGCGGAGCGCCATAATATAACTGGTATTCTCCCCACAGAAAACATGTGCATGGCACCGATAGTCACGGCAGGTCACACTGTCCGTGTAGCGGTCCTGCAACGGAAATGAAACCCCAATACTTCCGGCATTTGTAAAATACGGATGCGCACCGTTGTAAGAAACCACAATCTTCGTTGTCAGCACATCTCCGTTTTTCTCATTCTGCACCTCAGCCGAAAACTCCGGCGGGCATTTTACCTCGGCGTATGGGAAATCCTCCCGCAGCCAGTTCATCTGTTTTGGATCTTTGGAAAATACAATTTCTTTCACGTTCCCAACTCTCATTTTTTATTTCCCCTTTCGTTTTTTCTTTGATCCCGCTTTTTGAACTCCATGTAAAATTTATTTGCTGCTTTGATCATACTATATCTACATGCTCTTTTCTATATCTCTTTTTCCGTTTTACTTTATTTTTTCTTTCTTGCCGATAGTATTTTTTCTCAATTTTTGCTATACTGAAAATGTATGCGTATCAAACTCCGGCATTGCTCTTTCAAGCTGCCGACACATACATAAACTTCATAAAAGGGGGTATCTTTTTCATGGATACGTATGTCATTTTAAAAGACCTGGCAATCATTATCGTATTCGCAAAATTGTTTGGTATTCTTGCCAGAAAATGCAAGGCTCCGCAGGTTGTGGGCGAGCTGATTGCCGGTATTGTCCTTGGACCCAGTGTGCTGGGACTCGTTCAGCAGTCTGACTTTCTCGCACAGATGGCGGAGATCGGTGTCATTTTGCTGATGTTCTCCGCAGGTCTTGGCACCAGCCTGAAGGATCTGCTCCGCACCGGAGTGAAATCCCTGCTGATCGCCTGTGCCGGTGTTTTTGTTCCTCTCGTTCTTGGAGCCATCTTATACATGAGCTTTTATGGCTTCTCTGCTGTCGGAACGGAAGAATTTTACCACGCTGTTTTTATCGGTGTTATTCTGACTGCAACATCGGTCAGCATCACCGTACAGGCCTTGAAAGAACTCGGCAAGCTGAAAACAGAGGTTGGAACAACCATCTTAAATGCAGCCATCATCGACGATGTCATTGGTATCATTGTGCTGACTGTTGTCATCGGTTTTAAAGATCCGACATCCAATCCGCTGAAAGTAGCAGCCTCCACCATTCTGTTTTTTGCCCTTGCGATTGTGCTCGGTTTTCTCTGCTTTAAGCTGTTCAACCGCATGAACTCCGTATTTCCGCACACCCGCCGTCTCCCGATTCTGGGTCTTGCACTCTGCTTCGGACTGTCCTACATTTCCGAAAAATATTTCGGCATCGCCGATATTACCGGTGCATACGTTGCGGGCGTTATCCTGTGTTCCCTCGATTCTTCCGATTACATCGAAGAAAAAATGGATATCAGCTCCTATATGATTTTCGGACCGATTTTCTTTGCAAGTATCGGACTCAAAACAACGCTCAGCGGCATGAACGAGAAATTCGTACTCTTTGCCATCTGTTTCGTCATCGTCGGCCTTGTCGCAAAAATCATCGGCTGTGGCCTGATGTCAAAGGGATGCGGCTTTACCTGGGGCGACAGCCTGAAAATCGGTGTCGGTATGATGACCCGCGGTGAAGTCTGTCTGATCGTCGCGCAAAAGGGTCTGAATGCAGGCTTTTTATCCGGCGATTTCTTCAGTGCCGTGATTCTGCTGATTCTCTTCTCGAGTGTTGCAACACCGATTATACTGAAAATCTTATACGCGAAAATGCCGACGGCAAAAGATTCTGCAAAGGCATCCTGACTTTCCTTTTACCAAAACAGGGCGCTGTGCCATTTCCTGCACAGCGCCCTGTTTTTTTCGTATCAACCGGTAAGTTCTGATTTCTTCTACCACAGAATCTTCTCTGCCTCAGCTCCATCCGCAAACGGTCCCGGCATTGCTGCCACGCCGCGGTGCTCGCCGAGATAATCCTGATCGAAGATAATCGTGCTTCCGTCCGGATCTTCGAATCTCTGCTCCGGCTCGAAGGCGTATCCTAAAATATCACTGTTGATAATTCCCGTCCGGAAATCCTTCAGGAACTCATACACGTTCGTCTTGATGGAATAGTGGCCGTCTTTTTCCACAAGTTCCACCTTAACCTGGTTCTCGTTATCCATAAGATTCTCTTTTTCATTCACACACGCCTTTGCTCCGTTAAAGTAAGCGTTTCCGTTTACCCAAACCGGCAGATGGCATTTATTGTGATACGGCTCCAGCTTGCTCATGTCGGCCGGTTTATCCAGCTCAAAGTGGCTGATCCACTCGTCATAGGTCGGATACTCGTCGAACACATGCGTTCCGACCTCCTGGTTATCCTCCATCTTGAAGCCCATGTCCTCAACCGTTTCTGTTTCCTCAACCGGGTAATTCTGGATAAAGATGTTGTTGTAGAACCGGTCATCGCCATGCAGGAATGTCATGAATCCGGCAACCTCGGTACGGTGACGGATGTGATACGGCGTGTAACGGTCTCCTGTTCCGCCGCCAACTGCAGTTAATGAGCCAAGCATCAGATTGTGTACGCAGGCAATACCATCGGTCGCCATACGAACGCTGACCGGTGAGAGCATAATGTTGTTATCGATCAGTGTCGGACCATGGCCAACCTCGATGAAAATATCCTGACTCATCATTGCGCCCTCTGCTTTTGGTGTTCCCTCCGGCGGGCAGTTGTCGTGCAGCAGGTTCTGGGTCAGGCGTGTTCCCTGTGCCTCCCAGTCGCACCAGATGCCCATCGTACAATGATGAATGTGATTTCTTCTCATCACAACATCGATCGCTGCATGCATCTTGATACCGGAAATCTCGGCTCCGCCAAGCTGCTGCATATTGTTGATGTTGTGAATGTGGTTGTCCTCAATGATACTGAACACACCGCCCATCCGTCCGACAATACCGGTCTGCTCACAGTGATGGATGTGGCAGCGGCGGATGATATGGCTTCCGATGTTCTCCTTCGTCCAGCCGTGATACTGGCCGCGGCACACAGCATCACGCTCCATCTGGGTCGGGCTTTTTACGTGTTTTCTGGTAAAGTAATGGTCGTTCTCCGGATCGTAATATTTTCCGAGCGAAATACCGCAGCACTTGCTGTTGCTGACCTCACAGTCCTCAATAATCCATCCCTTCGACCAGTGCGGACCGATCATACCGTCCTGATAAGCAGCCGGCGGCGCCCATGTCGTTGCTGCCTTGCTGACATCAAATCCACTGAACGTAATGTAATTTACGCCTGTTTTCGACGGCATAAAGCAGTTCCGGCGCACGTTGATTTCTACTTTTTCCTCCGTCGGGTTTTTACCCTGGAAGTTTGCGTAGATGACCGTCTGATTTTTCTCTTTGTCCTGCTCGGTATACCATTTGTAAACCGACCACTCCGGCTCCCAGGACGGCGCATAAACCTCGCCCTTGATACACTCCTCGAGCGTCTCTGCCTCGTATAACTGGCGGTCATTCAGATAAACCGCGCCGGTATGGCGTACCACCGGTGCAAAATACCAGTCACCGCCGACCATTGTCGTGTATGGGTTATAATTGCCAAAAACTCCGTTGTCTACACGGCATACCCACACATTATCTTTGTAATGCTCCCAGTCATTCATCGTTTCCGCACCGGTGATCTTTGCGCCGAGCGGCTTCTCACTCTTATAGACGATTCTTGCATTCTCGGTTCCGCCGTTGACCGGATCAACATATTCGTGGTAAATACCAGGTGCAACCAGAACTTCATCTCCTGCCTTTGCAATTTTTGCCGCATCGTTGATGAACTTGAACGGCATCTCTTTTGTTCCGTTTCCATTCTTCGGAGCGGAATTATTGACATAGTAAATCATTTCTCTATACTCCTTTTTGTTATAGTAAAACCCGAAAACACTGCAAAAAAGGCTGTGACGCAATCATTCACTCTCTGCGGCGCTGAATTTTTTACGCTATTTTTTTGCGGGTCTATAGAATTTCTTTATGCTAATGCTTCTTCCGCAGCCTCTTTTGATGCAAACGGGCCCGGCAGCGGATGAATGCCCTGACGGTTTCCGAAGTAGTCATATCGGAACACGATCGGCGTTCCATCCGGATTCTCATATTTCTGTTCCGGCTCAAATGCCATGCCAAGCGTCTCCGTTGAGATCACTGCACAGGCATTCTGCGGCAGATAATCGTAAACATTGGTCTCCAGTTTCCATTTTCCGTTCTCTTCTTTTACACCGATGGTGATTTCATGCTCGGTATCCACTACAGCGTCCTGTTCCTGCTCTGCCGGCTTCGCCCCATTGAAGTAAACGTTGCCGCCAAGCCATACCGGCAGCTTCTCGTAATACAGATCCGGCGACTTTCCGGAGCCCATTCCGCAGTAGCCCTCAAATCTTGCCACGTACTCCTCCAGCGTCGGATATCCGCTGTACGGCACGGTTCCTGCTGTCAGATTTCCGTCATCCCACTCATTATCTCCGGTCAGTTTACGGATTTCTTCCATTCCCGCACGAACCGGCTTCTGGATGAAGATATTATTGTAGAACCGGCAGTCACCGTGAAGAACCGTCATAAATCCGTTGATCTCTGTGCGATGCGGCACATGGTACGGTGTGTAGCGTGGCGACGGCAGCTTGTCGGAGCCATTGTTGACACCGCGGCCGACAGCAGTAAACGATCCCGCGATCAGGTTATGTACTACCGCAACACCCTGTGTTGCCAGCTTCATCGCGCGGTCCGAAAGCAGTACGTTATTGTCCACCAGTGTCGGTCCGTGGGAAATTTCAATAAAGATATCCTCGCCGATACCGTCCATCCCCTCTGGATTTGCATTTTCCTCGTTCGGCAGCGTATTGTCATGGAACAGGTTCTGCGTAACACGTGTGCCCTGTGCCTGCCAGTCGAGCCAGAGGCCTCTCGTACAGTGATGGAAATGGTTTCTTCGAATGATCACATCGATTGCTGCATGCATCTTGATGCCGCCGATCTCCGCACCCGCAAGGTTCTGTTTATTATTGATATGGTGAATGTGGTTATCCTCAATAATCGAGAACACACCACCTAAGTGGCCTACAATACCCGTCTGTCCACAGTCATGGATGTTGCACCGGCGGATGATATGACTTCCGATATTTTCCTTCGTCCATCCCTCCCGCTGCGCCTGGCAGATACAGTCACGCTCCGTCTGTGTGCCGTCTTTGAATTTCCATTTGAGCCATTTATTATCATTGTTCGGCTGTCTGTATTTTCCAAGGGAAATACCCGAGCACTTCGAATCTGAAATTTCACAATCCTCAATGATCCATCCCTTTGACCAGTGCGGGCCAACCATACCTTCCTGATATGCCGTCGGCGGAGCCCACTGGGTTGCCGCCTGTTTTACAACAAAGCCGGACAGTGTGATGTAGCCGATGCCCTCCTTCGATGGATAAAAGCAATTCTCACGCACATTGATTTCTACGGTTTCTTCGTTCGGATTTTTTCCCTGAAAATTCACATAGAAAACGGTCTCATTTTTTTCTTCGTCCTGCTCCACATACCAGGTGTAAACCGTGAATGCCTGATCCCAGGATTTTTTATAGATCTCCGGCTTTTTCACCTTGTCTAGGCTCGTCACCTCATACATGGATTTTCCATTCAGATACACTTCTCCGGTGTGCGCCGTGTAGGATGCGATAAACCAGTCACCGCTGACCAGTGTCGTATATGGATTGTAATCCCCAAACAATCCGTTCGAAACGCGCGCTGTCCACACATCACCTTCCAAATGCTCCCAGTTATCCACAATTTCCGCACCGGTAATCACAGCTTTTCCCGGTTCCACAGAACGGTACACAATTCTTGCATCCTCACATCCCGCATTCGCCGGATCTACATATTCCCGATATACGCCAGGCGCTACAAGCACCTCGTCGCCGGGCCTTGCAATTTTTGCCGCCTCGGAAATCGTCTGAAATGGATATTCCTTCTGCCCATTTCCGCTTCGTACAGCATTTCCATCTACATAAATCTGCATTTTTCGCTTACCTCTCACTTCTTCACTTTTCATAAACTTTTATTGTGAATTTTCGCCAAAATCACATTACTCTTTTTCCGATTTCTGCCGTTCTTCACAATTTTCATATCTTAACCATAATACAGATCCTCGTAAAACACTACTTATATATTGCCGATCATTGCCCAGATGTTTCGATTTTTTCTATATTTTTTCTCTCTTCTGTTGTATAATACCATTTATCAGATACGGAGGATTCTTTTGCCATGAAAAACGATTCGACTTCTTTTTTCGAAAACAATCATTTTGCTAACAGCTATGTTTACGATATCTCTATTTCGCATGTCCCCGCCTATTTCGGTCTGCACTGGCATCACTATATTGAAATTGTGCTTGCACAGGATGACGGCATTATCTATGAAGTAAACGGAGAAGCCTTTCCGCTGAAGCCCGGTGATCTTCTCTTTATCTGGCCTGGCGAGCTGCACGCTGTTTCCACAACCAACAGAGAACATCGTCTGATCATGCTTCAGCTCGATGCAGATTTTCTGGAAAAACGCGTGGATTTCCAGTCTGTTGCTTATCTTTTTTATCAGATCCGTCTTCTGAATGCGAACAACTTCCCGGAAATCGAAAAGCTTCGCGGATTTCTGACAGAGCTTCGCAGGCTCTCCCTCTCCGGTATCAGTTTTTCCGAACTGCGCGGATGCGTTCTGCTATATCAGTTTTTTATTCTGCTCGGCGAAAATCTCTCCGTGCCGACCGAAACTGCCGCACCGCAAAAAACAGGCCATTCCGCACAGGTACACCGCCAGATGGTTGCTGCATGTACCTGGATCTCAAGTCACTGCACCGAACCGGTTTCCCTGGAAGAAGCATCAAAAGTCGCCGGATTCTCCCGCTGCCATTTTTCCAAGCTGTTCCGCGCATACACCGGCCTCTCCTTCACGGATTTCGTCACCAGGGAACGGCTCCATATCGCCGAAAACCTGTTAAAAAAACCGGATCTCACGATCACCGAAGTGTCGCTCGAATCCGGTTTTAACAGTATTTCTACGTTTAACAGAGTCTTTTTGAAATCAAAAAATGTAAGCCCTACCGACTTCCGTCAGATGTACCTGCAATCCTATCAGAAATAGACTATGAATTCGGCATGGCCTCCGGTCTTTCGCAGGTGGATGGAACCTTCTCAAATGCACCCGTTTCCGCACTCTTCATAATCTGATCGATCGTATCGAGTACGTGATATGCCATTTTGGCACTCGCACGGTTTGGTCTGCCCTCGGCAATTGCTTCTGCCATCTCAGACGGGCCAAGACCACGGCTGTTTTCGCTGTAATCAAAGCCATAATGTAAAACTTCCGGAACAGCCTGCTGTGTCCAGTCTTTTACACCCGGAATATAGACAACATCGCCGCCGAAATTGTTCGGATCAACAAGCTTTAAGATACCTTTTTTACCGTAAATGGTGAATACCGCCTGATCATTGATGACGCTGTCACCATTGACGCAGAATGTACCGGTCACACCGTTTTTCATTTCCAGAATGGTAAAGACCTGACTTTCGTTTGTATAGTCAAATTCCTGTCCGTATTCCGGGCTGCCCGGAATGATGTTCACACGCTTCGCCGCAAGGTTTCGCACGGACGATACAACGCGATCCACCGGACCAAAAAGACTCACAATTGCGGTCAGATAATAAACACCGAAATCGTAGCAGATACCGCCGCCCGGCATCCGCAGAAAACGGAAGATGCTCGCCAGTAAATCAAGATCGCGGTTTGCGCATGCTTCGAAAGATGTCACCTCGCCGATCAGCCCGTCGTCGATCGCTTTTCTTGCGGTCTGCAGTGCCGATCCAAGGAAGGTGTCCGGTGCGGAACCGAGATAGAGATGTTTCTCCTCTGCCAGCTCGATCAGTTTCGCTGCCGTTTCCGGTGCGAGGGTCATTGTTTTTTCAGTGTAAACGTGTTTTCCGGCTTCCAGTGCCTGACGGATCAGCCCCTCGTGGGTCGGTGCCGGTGTCAGAATGACTACCATTTCAATCGACGGGTCTGCCAGAATTTCCTCGTAGGTACAGCCCTTGATGCCATACTGCTCTGCTTTCTTTTTCGCATGTTCAAGATGGCCTGCGCAGCATGCTGCTACCTCAAGATTCTCAAAGTTATGAATCATGTTCGTCAGATAAATATCACTGATCGCTCCGCAGCCGACAACGCCGACTCTCATTTTTTTCGTTTCTGTTGTTCCCATTTGTAAAAATCCCCTTTACTCTTTGTTTTTTGATTCTGTTCTGATAAAAACCCTTATCTTTTTTATACAACGAAATGTCTGAAAAAACAAGCATTCCGGCTCATATTTCACTTTCAAAATGAAAAAACCGCCCACGGTTTCTGCAGATTCTCTGCATCACCGCGGACGGCCTTTTTCTGTTGTTTACTCCACGCTTTTCAGCGATTCAATCATATCAATTTTTCTTAACCGGTAGAACATCATAAAGTTGACGAACAGGGCAAACGCCAGGGTAATCAGGCGCTCCAGCCGTAGCTCCGCGGGAACACGTTTCGTCCGAACATCATCAGATCGACCTCGACGGTCTGAATTACGCAATGATGTAAAAACGTTCCAATTCCCATGCCCGCGATAACGCCGAACAGTGTCAGCACCATGTTTTCCCGGTACACGTACGATGCCACCTCGCCGTCGAAGAAGCCGAGCACTTTCAGCGTTGCCAGCTCTCTCTGTCGTTCGGTGATGTTGATGTTGTTCAGGTTGTACAGCACCACAAACGCCAGCAGGCCCGCCGATACGATCAGCACCACGATGACGATGTCGAGGGAACGAAGCATGTTGTCAATCTGATCAATCAGGTCGGATGTGAACGAGATTGCCGCTACACCGTCGTACGTCATGATTTTTTCTCCGAGTGCTGTCTCATAATTGCTCGACGTGTCCTGGTATTTCATCAGAAGCTGGTTGTAGTCCGGCGCTCCGCCGAACAGCTCCTCGTAGAGATCCGGGGCCAGATACAGGTAATGGCGCACGTAGTTTTCGACGATGATCGAAATCTTTACGTCCACAATATCGTCGCCTTTTTTCAGCTGAACCGTGTCGCCTGCTTTTACGCCGAGCATCGTTGCTGTCTTTTCGCTGATGGCTGCGCCGCCGTCGGTCGGGAATTCGTAAACTTCTCCGCTTTTCCGGTCTCGGAAGGCATAGAAGTCATTGAAATTCGTCAGTTCTTTCGGCACTTCAAGCACTGCATCCACGGTCTTTTTGTCGGTCTGCAGTTCGATGTTCTGGCAGTACATTTCCAGCAGCTCATCGATGCCGCTGTAGTTTTCCAGATCGGTCTGCAATGCTTCTTTTTCGGATTCATCCACATCTGAATTCAGCACAGCATTCGCCTGATAGGTGAAGAGGCTGACGAACTGGTTTTTCGCAATCGCGGTGATGGAATCCTGAAGGCCGAAACCGACGAGGATCAGACCCATGCATCCGCCGATTCCGATAACGGTCATGAAGAATCGTTTTTTATACCGCACCAGATTCCGCACGGTTGATTTCTGCGTAAAGTTCAGATGTTTCCAGAGTACGCCGATGCGTTCTAGGAAAATCCGTTTGCCGTTTTTCGGTGCTTCCGGCCGCATCAGCTCTGCCGGACCTGCGGCGAGTTCTTTGTAGCATGCCGCGATCGTCGCCACGCCGGTGCAGGCTGCACTCGCCAGAATCGCAAGGCCTCCCTGCTCCCAGTTCAGCGGGGTCATGTAATACGGAAGTCCGGTATACAGCATGCCGTAGGCATTCATAATAACCCAGGGCAGGATTTTTTCTCCAACCACCACGCCCGCGAGAGCGCCGGATACGGTGGAGAGCATCGCGTATGCGAAATATTTAAAGGCGATCACGCCGTCGGAATAGCCGAGGGCTTTTAACGTTCCGATCTGCTGACGCTGTTCCTCGATCATTCGTGTCATCGTCGTCAGGCTGACGAGAGCAGCCACGAGGAAGAAGATAACCGGGAAGAATTTTCCGATATTCGAGATACGGCCGGCATCCTGACCGAAGCTCTCAGTTGACGTTACCTTATTCCGTCCCCAGACGTACCACGTTGGTTTTTTCAGGTCTGCGAGTGTTTTCTCACCGTCCGCAATTTCCTGCTTCGCATCCGCGATTTCTGGTTCGGCGTCGGCTTTTGCTTTTTCATATTCGGCTTTGCTGTCCTCAAGTTCCTTTTCTTTATCGGCAATTTCCTGTTTCACATCCGCAAGGGAGATTTTTCCGTCGGCGATTTCCTGTTTCGCGTCGGCAAGCTGGGTTTCTCCGTCGGCAATCGTCTGCTTGGCTTCGGCGAGCTGACTTTCTCCATCGGCGATCGTCTGCTTTGCTTCTGCTAACTGGGTTTCGCCATCGGCGATCGTCTGTTTCGCGTCGGCGAGCTGACTTTCTCCACTGGAAATTGTCTGCTTTGCAGCGGCAAGCTGGGCCTCACCCGACTGAATCGTCTGTCGGTACGATGCAATCTGCTGTTCCCCATCAGCAAGCTGGGCTCTGGCAGCCGCAAGCTGAGTTTCTCCGTCTTTTAATTTACTGCGATTCGTCTCAATCTGAGCTTCTCCGTCGGCAATCGCTGCTTTGGCGGATGCAAGCTGGGCTTCGCCATCCTCAATCTGTTTCTGATAAGCTTCTGCTTGTGCTTCTCCATCCTGAAGCTGGGCAAGAGCCTCTGTAATCTGAGCTTCGCCGCTTTCCAGTTCTTCTTTTGCAGAAGCAATCTGTGCCTCGCCTGCGGCGCATTCCTGCTCTTTTTCTGTTAATTGTGCATCTGCAGCGGCAAGCTGACTTTCTGCGTCGGTAATCTGAGCTTCTGCAGCCGCAAGCCGGGCTTCCGCATCAGCGCTTGCTGCTTCAAACGCTGCGATGTTTTGTTCCAGAAATGTTTTCTGCTCCTGCATCGTGAAAAGCTGCTGTGCTAACTCTGTCTGCTTTGCTTCCAGCGCAGTTTTCTGTTCCAACAGGGATACATATGCTTCATCTTCCTCCGTCAGTCCGTCAAGCTGAGCCTCAATCACCTCGATCTGACCAGTCACTTCTGTCTGCGCAGCCTCCACCATCGGAAGCTGCCTGGAAATCTGGGCTAACTGATCCTTGGCTGTCTCATACTGACTCTTCTGTTCTTCATACGCTGCCTTCTGCGCTTCATACTGTGTGCGTCCTGCAGCGGTTTCTGCTTTCTTGTTGTCCAGTTCCTCGCGTGCAGCGGAAAGCTGCTCCTTTGCAATATTCAATTCCGTTTCTTTTTCGGAAAGCTGCTCTTTTGCAGTATTCAGCTCCGTCTGCTTCCGAGTCAGTTCGGTTTTTGCCGCCGAAAGCTGCGTCATTTTTTCCTCTAACTCTTTTTTGCCGGATGCCAGTTCTGTTTCTTTCTCTGCAAGCTGTGCTTTTCCGTCGGAAAGTTCTTTCGCTTTTGCCTCAAGTGTGGTTTTTCCACTTGCAAGTTCATCGGCTTTCTGATTCAGCTCCGCTTTTCCGCTTTCCAGCTCTGCCGCCTTTGCTTCCAGCGTCGCTTTTCCGCTCGCAAGTTCCGCCTCTTTATCTTTCAGCGTTGCCTTGCCGGATGCCAGTTCCTGCTCTTTATCGGCGATGGTTGCTTTCGCACTGAGAAGTTCCTGCTCTTTGTCTGCAATGGTCTGTTTTCCGTCAAGGAGTTCCTGTTCTTTCTCAGCAATCGTCTGCTTTCCGTCAAGAAGCTCCTGTTCTTTGTCCTTTAACGTCTGTTCGCCGTCGAGAAGTTCCTGCTCTTTGTCCGCAATCGTCACTTTCGCGTCGGCAAGCTGCTGTGCACCGTCATCCAGCTCTGTTTTTGCGTCCGCTAATTTCTGCTCTGCATCAGCGACCTGCTGTTTTGCATCATCAATCTTTTCCTGTCCTTCGGTTTTGACTGCCGTATACCGCCGGTCGCACGCCGCATCCTCGAGCGCTTCAATCTTCGTCTGTACAGCCTTCACCGTCTCATCATACGCATCGCTGTAGCTCGCCTCTTCCTGTGCGCCGTCCGCCTGGACGTAAATCTCTGTATAGAGATCCGAGGTAAATGTCTCCGGAAGCAGCAGTGCAAAACTGTTGATGCTTCCGTTTCCAATCGAGCCCGTTCCCCGGTTCAGATCCATATAATAAGGGAGTGTCGCCGAACCAACAATCGTAAACGTGTCCCCGGTCAGCGAATCTGAGAGCGGATCCTCCGTTCCGGAAGTGAACGTTACCTGATCTCCGATCTCACAGCCGGAACTTTTCAGAAACTGCGTATCAACAAGAATTTCATCCTCTTTCTCCGGCATCCGTCCCTCGACCACGCGCGGCTCATTCACACCATCCGTCAGCGCAATCAGCTTCACAACCTGCTCGCTCTCGCCGATGTCATGCAGCACTTCCACCGTTTTTCCGCCGTAGACCGCTTTCACGCCATCCGTCTTCGCGATATCCGCCAGATCATCGTCTGTCAGCCCCAGCGTTCCAAGAACTTTCAAATCCATATAATTTACTTCATCATAATACCGGTCCGCCGAAACCTTCATATCTCCTTCCGCCGACCGGATGCCCGAGAAAAACGCCGCGCCAAGAAGCACGATGAAAAAGACTGACAGAAACCGCCCCTTGTTCTTTGTGATTTCCCGGATAAAGTCTTTTCGAAATGCTCTCATCGTCCACCTACCATTCTATCTCTTCCACCGGCGTCGGGTTCTCATTTGTTTTCATTCCCGCCACTTTTCCGTTTCGGATTTTAATCACGCGGTCCGCCATCGGTGTCAGCGCCGAGTTGTGAGTGATGACAATGACCGTCATCCCCTTCTCCCGGCAGGTATCCTGCAGCAGCTTTAAGATCGCTTTTCCCGTCACATAATCGAGCGCGCCGGTCGGCTCATCGCAGAGCAGCAGTTTCGGATTCTTCGCCAGCGCACGCGCAATCGCCACACGCTGCTGCTCTCCGCCCGAAAGCTGCGCCGGGAAGTTATTCATTCTCTCTTCCAGCCCAACCTCCTCAAGCACCTCCGACGCATCCAGCGGATGCTTACAAATCTGCATCGCCAGCTCCACATTCTCGAGCGCCGTCAGGTTCTGCATCAGATTATAAAACTGAAAAACAAATCCAATATCCTCCCGCCGGTACTGGATCAGCTTCTTGCCGCGGTATTTGCTGATTTCCGCGCCGTCCACCAGCACCTTTCCGGAAGTCGCTGTGTCCATTCCGCCTAAAATATTCAGCACCGTCGTCTTACCCGCACCGCTCGGTCCAACAACAATCACAAACTCACCCTTTTCCACATCAAAACTGATTCCATCCGCGGCCTTGATGGTGACTTCACCCATTTTGTATGTCTTGGTTACATCCTGAAGACTCACATATCCTGCCATGCTCTTGTGTTCCTCCTATGTAAAATTCAATATCCCTCATTTCCTTTATTGTACCAAGCCGTTGCCGCGGCGGCTAGTCCTAAGAAGGCGAATTTACTGTTTTTTTATAAATATTCCTGGGCAGACCGCATTCTCAGCTTTTGCATTTTTCCATACATTTGCAGAATAAAACAGCCGCTACCGTGCTTGCTGCCGTTGCCGCCAGTGCCGGTCCGACAATGGCCGTTGGATGCACGCTGCCATACTGGCTGCGGTATGCAATCACGTTGACCGGTATCAGCTGCAGGGAAGAAATATTTAAAATCAGAAAGGTGCACATTTCCCGGTTTGCAGTTCCTTTCGGAACAGCGGCCGGATTTTTGTTTTTCCGCCGTTCCTCTTCCAGCTCTTCGAACTGTTCCATGGCAAGAAGGCCCGGCGGCGTTGCCGCTGCGCCAAGACCGAATACATTACAGATCATATTTGTGGCAGCCGATTGGATGGCCGGGTGATCCGATGGTACCTTTGGAAACAAAAAGCGCATGACCGGTCCCATCTTTTTTACCAGGCTGTCGATCATTCCCGCTTTCCTTGCAATCTCCATCAGCCCGCTCCAAAGGCCCGTCACACCCAGAAGAGAAATTGCCAGCACAACTGCCTCTTTTGAAGCGCGCAGCGCACCGTCTGTCACCTCCGGCAGTTTTCCGCAAAAAGCACCGTAGGCAATGCCAAGAAGAAGCATACCGCTCCAGAGTCTGTTCATGGATTCACCTGCGTTCATCCGTTATCTTTATACGATATGCTTCTTTTCTGTTTTTCATGATATTTTGTTTCAACCCACAGATAAGACGCCGTTGTCACGCCCGCCAGCTTTGTGAACAGCTTTGCCACCGCGGTATCTGTTTTCTGTCATTTCTTTCTTTTGTTCTGTCGTTCACAGCCTCCTGCGCTTCTCTCCATTCTAAAATAAGTTTTGTTTTCCCATAAAATCAATTTTCTTTTTAAAAAATCGTATCATAGGAATCATTAAAAGTTTAATTTATGTTTTCATCTGATTTTTTGTCTAATTTTTATGCCTATTTCATATAGTTTTTCAAATAATAGTATAATAAACACAAATTTTAGCTGGAATCGGATCATTCTATTCCATACCAAAACAACAATCCGATGCCCAAAATACAAGAGCGCATTACTTGAAACGCTTGACTTCAGGAGGGAAAATATGAGTGCAAAATTAGTATTAACAGTAAAAGATTCCAATCGAATGGCAAAAGATCTTTCCATGAGCGTCATGGACAAAATGTTTCATCCACTCAAGTACAATAAAATGATGAATTCCAAAGCAAAAATAGGCATCTTTATTGATGACGAAAAAGAAGGAACTTTATATGAGGCATCTAAGACTCCATATGAAATCAGCTTAACTCCTGGCGTTCATCGTATTTCTATGATAGATCCGGCAAAAGACAGCAAAAAAGGGAATGTCAATCTGATGGGGTCCATCATTGGATTTTCTGCAGGCAGCGGCCTCGCAGAACAAATATCCGTCGGCGAAATAGGAAAATCCTTAGCCGGTGCCATGTTTAAAACTGGTGATGGTTACCTGGATCTGGATTTAAAAGACGGAGATATCTTAAAAGTTCAGTGTCAGGCTGGAATTGGCGGAAAAGTATCTATCAAAGTATTAAAATAAGAATTGCCAAAGCATATCATGCAAAGCAATCGGATGACAAGGGAGGCAAAATATTTTTTGCCTCCAACATCATTTTATCAGCAGACACCTGGAGGAAATAAAATATGGACTTTCCTGTTTCGATTCCATGGGAAACTCTTGATCCCGAAATATTACAAAAAGCGATAAATTCAGGTAGTAATTACAGAACCTATTGTGATGAAAAATCATGGGATATTTCTTTTGAAATAGAATTTCTGGAAAAAGAAGAAATCATCTTTCTTCTCCTGGTTGAGCACGGACGCCGCAAAGGCGGAACTTCTGTGCAAAAGACAAATGAACGAACGGAAACTTCCAAATATACAAAAGAAGAACAGGCAAAAATGGTAAATGCTTTTAATCAAAAACTTGATACTTACGAAGCGTGGAACTCTCTGTTTGTCGGACCAACGACAAGTATGTTTGGAAACCATGTGTATGAATCCTATATGGACTATATGTATTCCTGGGATCACTTGGGCGACAGAATTTTTCTGTCCAATTATTATGAACGTCAATTATATTCTGTGCAATCCGATACCCATGTTACAGTAAAAAGCAATCAGGAAGGATATGATTCTATCTATGAGCTGGCGCAGGCAAAGGTAACAGACCATACCTTAGAAGGTATCTGCTGGAATTTTTTCCCGAAGCTCCTGTTTTCCAAGGGAGATCTCGCGGGTGCGCCGTACCATGATGTCTATCATCGTCTGGAAATTCTGACAGATACAGAATATCTGCTTGTTCCGGCGCTGCTTTCACTCAAAGAAAAATATGAAATTACAGCAGTCGCCGGAAATCTGGATTGCCCGCAGATGCATTCTCATGCAATGACACTGAAAGCAGCAGTACAACAAGCTATTTTTAAAAATATCTTTGGAAATCTCTTTCCGGAAAATGGATTTTTGCTACAGAAAGCCCCAAAGAAAATGCTGCTTTCTGCTCAAAAACAGGCAGAGGAATTTTCTGTTGCGTCTATGAATGCCCGAAAATATCCCGAGCTCCTGATGCAGGCAGCTGCAAAAGAAAATTTTCATTGTACAGCCTTTCAGATTCTGCAATTTTCCAACAATCCATATCTGTCGGCCTTTGATAAAACAGATCTTTTCAGAAGATGCATGGCCATCAGTAATCAATCAGAAGAACCGGGAATCTGGAAAGAAACCTATCAGAATCTGCTCCGGGTAATGATCTGCAAAATAACTTTGGAGGAATCTCAGTTCAGCGATCCGGAGAGCATCAAAGAATTACAGGATTTTACAGAACACCAGCAAGAAAAGCTGGAACAGGAAATGCAGTTAAAAATCCCAAAAGAAAAAACTGCTGAAATTTTATTGATGAATGAACTGAAATGTATGCTGGCATGCATTTCCGTCGTAACAGCAGAAAAAATACAGGGACACAAATGCACCGAATTGGCCGAGAAGAGCTGGCGTCTGGCAGAAAGTATCGAATATATATGGAATGCAGAAATTCTAAATCCACAAATCAGAGAAACTGTGTCCAAAGCATTCATCCGCATTTGTATCGGATGTGGATCTATGTATCTTCAGAATGTACAGGAAGAACATATAAATCCCGAGCAGATCCAGGAAGCAGCGGAAGAAATCTCATTACTTCTGTATCATTACAGCGATCTTTTGCTTCCGGAAGAAATGCCGGTCTATCAAATCCCTATCTATCAAACGCTCCAAATTGCAAATATGAGACTGGAGCGAAAGGAAAATGCATTGTACTATGCCCAAAAAGGAGTTGTATTGTGTGATCTGTTTTCTGCTGGTCAGAATGCGCAATTAAATGGTCTCATTCAGGATTCAAAAAACATGTTTCAGCAATATATCAATCAAAATGTACCTGCTGCATCCCGCCCGGCAAAAAAGAAGGGGCTTTTCTCCCGGCTCTTCCAGAGATAGCAGGAGAAAAGCTGTCCCGAAAGAATCCTTTATTTTCCTGGAAGCGCGGTTTATAAGGTGCCTCCATATTCCACAATCATGTTTCGAATAATATCCAGCGTCTCCTCCTGTGACCATGCCATGTTTCCATTCTCCAGAAACTGGCAAAATTCATATAGTTTTTGTGAGAAGCCGGATTCTTTTAAAATGTAATATTGCAATCCATGACTTGTATTGTTCCAAAATGCAATTCCATTATGAACATTAGAGCTACATACAATGGAGATGTGTTTCGGCAGCTGGACGAAATTTTCTTTTACACAAATGCAGGAATGAGGTGTGTGCAGCATATATTGATAATAACTTTTCAACAGCCACAGGCGCATCGCAGGATCAAGAGGCTTATAAAGCATATCCGGATAGCCCGCAATACGTCCCTGCTCCATTAATTGTCGTAAGCCAGATATGCAGAAAATATGTACCATACTTTCCGTTTCCATGTGCCGGATCCGCTGAAAGAGAGAAGATAAGAGCTGTTCTTTTTCCACTCCATCCAGGATGATCTGCTGTTTCAGTACATTTAACGGAATCAGATGCAGAAGACATGGTGAATATTCAATATAATAGTTATGCGTTACATAACCTTCATTCATCATAACATTGACATCTTTTACATAAGCATTTAAATCAGAGCAAAACAACATTTCCTTTGCTATTTTTCTTTCCTGAATAAAGGAATTCTTCAGTAATTGTATTTGTTGCGCATCTCTGAGAATGATTCCTTTCGCCGTATGAAAATTGATTCCAATTGCAATATGGTCTGTGATCAGCCAGTTGGGAAGTAAGCCTGCTTTTTTCGCCTCGGACTCAGCAGAAGAAACGTAATAATAAAATGGTTTGTAGTTTTCATAGTTCATTGCCGGTTTCAGACTGCATATTTTCCGAAGGTTATCCAGTGTATTTTCCGTTGTCTGATTCTGCAGCAAAGGAAAAAGATGCTCTAATCTGCGATAGGGCACTTCATGAATAATCTGAACAAGATATCGTAAATGTTCCAGTGAAATTTCCGGAGTACATAAGCAAATCGTGGAATCGGAAGCATTTATCATTGCTTTTCGAATACACGCATAAATTGCAAAGATATTGTCCAGCGTCATATCCGTATCCGGAATTCCTGAAACACTTGGAGAAACAGAGACTTGAGGAAATTCAACCACATCCTGCTGGATAATACGGATCAGTTCTTCCATACATTGCCACTGGCTCTTTCCCATTTTTTCCTGGCGATAAAGGAACAGGAGATCTGCTCTTGTATTTCTGGTGCATTCCATCGCATCAAGAAGACAGGTCAGGCGCTCTTCTTCTTTTGGAATACGTTTTCCTTTACTCATTTTAGAAATGTAATCCAGCTGCATACCACTGGCCTCAGACAGATAATATAAAGTTTTTCCTGTATTTTTTATTTCCTTTTCAAGCCTTTGTGAAAAATCGCTCATGTAGTATCAAAGTTCCTTTCCGGACAACAGCAAATATCCGATGGCTTGGGCAGAATGCTGTTTTCCTGTCGACATTGATCTAATTATACAGGAAAAAGCCAAAATACGCAAAAATTTTTTCACACAAATTCATCTGCTTTTTCTGCAAAAAAGCTTTATATCATTTATAACATTACGAAGGAGAAAACTAATATGCTTTTCATCGCTATCCTAATCTTAATCTTTTTGATGTATCGATTTTTTACCTTTCGTGCCGAAATGGTTTTTACTATGTCCTTAATTGCCCCGATCATGATCGTAATCGGTGCCTGCTATTTACCTGGAAAATATCATGAAGCCGGAATTTTTCTTCTGGTTATCGGTGCATTTATGCTGGCCGTTGTTCTGCTTATCTGCCGCCTCACTGCACGGGGTGTTGAAAAAGGACTGCGGCTGGAGTATTACAAAAACCTGATTATTTATGGCGCCCTCAAATTTTTACAGAACCTTTCTAAAGCGACGATTGTTTTTAGCTTTCTGGCCGCTTCACTGGGTGCCTTCTCTATGGACTACAAAGAAAGACTGGATACCAAAGGAAGAAAAATTTATGTAGATGATAACCTGCGTGACCCGGAAGGCAACCAGTATGAAGAAGTAGAAAAGTAAAAAAAGCAGGCACGAATCACCTTTTTCGGGAATCGTGCCTGTTTTTTTACGTATGCATCAATTTCAAAAATTCATTCTCCGGCATTTCAACACCAAGTAGTGTCTTCATCATCTGAAGAAATACATCATGGGTTTCTTTTTGAGCGTTCAGACAGACCATGATGACCGACAGTTTATCATCCTCTTTCCTCTTGCTGCATTACTTTTTGTTTCCCCTTACGCTGTTTTTACTATAGCATATTTTTCTCCTGTTTGCACCTACCTACAGGACTGCTACTAGCTACTCTCTCAAGATGCAGCGTATCAAAAAGGGAGCTTCCGCTTCACAAATTTTTATTCGTTAAAAGTGTATCATTGTGAAACGCTCGTTGCGTCCGCCAGAGGAAGCCTGTGGATCTGCCCGGAAGAAGTCTCCTGTGACTATTTTGACTGGTGCGAGGGAAAACTTTCCGCGATCAACCAGTACCATGGTGAATACATGGCGCAGTACAACTGGGCTGAGTTTACCAACGGGGAGCTGAACTGGGGGAGAGGCCGATAAGAAATTCACACAAATCTGACTATTTATGATATACTGAATGAAATGCTCTTAGTTCTGAATTCTTTTATGCTCCGGCACAGATCTTTCGGGACGAAATTTTACTTTCTATGTCGAAATCCACCATTTTTTCGACATACGAAGAAAGGAACGTTATGAAAATTATTTTTATCCGCCACGGCGAACCAAATTATGAAATTGATTCTCTGACCGAAAAAGGCTGGCGCGAGGCCGAGCTGCTTTCGAAACGCACAGCAAAATGGAATGTCACCGATTTTTACTGTTCTCCGCTTGGCCGTGCGAAAGATACGGCTTCTTTTACACTGAAAAATGCAGGCCGCGAAGCCGAAATTCTTCCATGGCTGCGGGAATTTGATGCACCTGTCATTGACCCGGAAACGGGAAAACGCCGGATTCCATGGGATTTTCTGCCGGATGTGCTCGATGCAAACCGGGATCTCTATGACCAGGATCTCTGGACGAAAAATCCGATTATGCAGACCGGAAACATGGACGAGAATTACCATTTTGTGACCGACGGACTCGATGCACTGCTTGCGCGCTACGGCTATGTACGCGACGGTTACCGCTATCACGCTTCGGATGAAACAAACCGCGAAGCCGTCATCGTCTGCTTCTGCCATCTCGGCGTCACCTGTGTGGCACTGTCGCATCTGCTGAATATGACGCCGGTACAGCTCTGGCAGGGCATGTTCCTGGCACCGACTTCCGTCACAATCGTCGGAAGCGAGGAACGCAAGCTGGGCGAAGTATACTTCCGCTGCCAGACCGTCGGCGATGTCCATCATCTGCTTTCCGCGGGCGAACCGGTTTCGTACTATGGAGCCTTTAATGATCCATTTCAGTTTTAAAAATCACAAAAAGGAGTCTTTTATCATGAATGAAGCAAAATTTCAGGCAAAATTAAGAGAATATGCAAAGCTGATCGTAAAAATCGGCGCAAATGTACAGAAAGGACAGCGTGTCCGCCTCCAGGCCGGCGTCGATCAGGTTCTGCTTACCCAGATGGTGACAGAGGAGTGCTATCAGGCGGGCGCAAGCTATGTGGAAGTGATCTGGGAATGCGGTGAGATCAACAAAATGCATTATCAGTATGCCACCGCAGAAACACTTGGCGCGGTTCCGCACTGGGAAGAAGAGCGTTTCAAACAGATGACGGTTGATCTGCCGGTTCGCATTTTCATCGACTCCTCCGATCCGGACGAGCTCGCTGGCATTCCTGCGGACCTGCTCTCCACCGTTCGTCAGATGCGTGGAAAGGTCATTAAAAAATACCGTGACCAACTTGATGGAAAGCATCAGTGGCTGATCGTTGCCGCCGCTTCTCCAAAATGGGCAGAAAAAGTATTCCCGGGCGAGCCGGAGGATATTGCTGTTGAAAAACTGTGGGATGCTATTTTCGACTGTGTTTACTTAAAAGACGGCGAAGATGCAGAAAAGATCTGGCAGGCACACTGCGACCTCATGACCCAGAAAGCCAGCTGGCTGAATGAGCAGGCATTCCACAAGCTGCATTACACCAGCAAAAACGGTACGGATTTCACCGTTGAGCTGATTCCGGGCGCAAAATGGAGCGGTGCCGGTGATATCAACCATACGAACAACACCTTCTATGTTCCAAACATGCCGACCGAAGAAGTCTTCACCAGCCCGATGAGAGGAAAATGTGAAGGCCGTCTCGTTTCCACAAAACCTTTAAGCTGGTCGGGACAGATCATCAACAACTTTACCGTCGATTTCAAGGATGGAAAAGTCGTTGACTGCCACGCAGAGCAGGGCGAAGAGGTTTTGAAAAAAATGTTCGCCATGGACGCCGGTGCTGCAATGCTCGGCGAGGTTGCACTCGTTCCGAAAGAATCTCCGATTAACCAGTCCGGGCTGATGTTCTTTAATACCCTTTTCGATGAAAACGCATGCTGTCACGTTGCAGCTGGCGCCGGTTTCCCTGAGGTGCTCGATGGATTTCTGGAGATGAGCAACGAGGAAATTCTGGAAAAAGGTGTGAATGATTCTCTGATCCACGTTGACTTTATGGTTGGATCGGATGACCTGCACATCGTAGGTATCCGCGAAGATGGAAGCGAAACCGATATTTTTGTAAATGGTACCTGGGCAGAGTAAATCTGCTGTTTTTCGCAATAGAAGCAGGGGACTTCCTTTATTTAGTCAAAAAAACAGACCCGGGGCAATCTACCGTTTTTTGTAGACTGCCCCGGGTTCTGTTTTTGAAAAAAATCAGTTTCCAGACTTCCCTTTTCTCATATAAGGATTTCGATACAGCGAAATCACAAGCTCCACAGCCATGAAGCACCAAATGATCGGTTCGCACCAGATTACGGCGCTGTAGTGGTAGCGTGGAATGAATACCATGGCAAAGATAATCTTTCCAAACAGCTCAATAAAGCTCGACAGCAACGGCAGAATTTTCTCTCCGAGTGCCTGCAGTGCCAGACGGCTGCAGTTGACAAGACCAAGGGCGAAGAAAAACGGGATGGCTACGCGGAGGTAGCGGGCTCCGTTTCCGAGGACGGTCGGGTCAGATGAACCAGAGATCAGGTGTACCATGGTTGGTGCAAGCGGGGTGACGATTACAATCAGGCACGCGGTTACGCCGAAGCAGAAAATGTAAGCGTAACGGATGCCTTTCCGCACGCGCTCCCAGTTGTCTGCGCCGCGGTTCTGTGCAACGTAGGTGTTGACGGCCTGCGCCATGGAGGAAAGCGGCATCATGGAGAACGAAAACAGCTTTCTCGCAGCGGTATGTCCGGCGATAGTTTCATATCCGAGGCTGTTGATGCCCGGCTGCAGAACGATCGAACCGACATAAATGATACTGCTCATAAATCCCATCGAAAATCCCTGCGCCAGCAGATCTGCGTACAGTCCGCGGTCCAGCGCGAAGTGGCGTTTTTCCGGAAGCAGGATTTTCGCTTTCGTAACAATATAAATCAGGCAGAGCACAACGGAAATGCCCTGTGCAATGACGGTTGCAATCGCGGCACCCCGGACACCCATGCCGAAGGTGCGGATAAACAGCAGATCGAGCACGATGTTCACCAGCGATGAAAAGATCAGGAACACAAGCGGCATGAAGCTGTTGCCGATCGCCCGCAGCAGGCCGGAGCACAGGTTGTAGGCGAACATGACGAACAGGAAAATCGAGAGAATCGAAATATAGCTGTAGGATTCCTCAAGAATCTCCGCCGGTGTTTTCAGCAGGCGCAGCAGCGGATGCATGAAGATCGTCGCCAGAATGGTAACTACCAGTGTCACGGCAACGCCGATGACGATACAGGATGCGACCGATTTTTTCATCCGGTCCGTCTCCTGCCGTCCAAAGCAGCGCGCCGTGACGATCGCAAGACCGTTTCCGACGCCGAACGTAAATCCGGTCATCATCTCATAGATGGATGAGCAGGCACCCATCGCCGCAATCGATGAGTCGCCAAGTGTATAGCCGACGATCAGCGTATCCATCGTGTTGTAAATCTGCTGAAACACGCGGGACGCCATAATCGGCAGGGCAAAAAGCAGCAGAGATTTCAGGATCGGGCCATGAAGCAGATCCACCTGAGAACTCCGCCTGGTTTGTGTCTGTGACATAAAGAAAATTCCTCCCTCTAAAATAATGCATTACATCCATTATATCAGATGAAAGGAATTTCTGTACAAAAAAATATAAAAATACAGCAGCGATTTTCCTTTTCCGTTATTCTTGTCCCAGTAAATACTGATAAATATCTCTCTTCGTCACCCCGCGGTCCTTTGCGACGAGTTTCATGGCTTCTTTCCGCGCAATTCCCTGGTCTTCATATCGTTTCATATGCTCTTCAATCGAAATTTCTTCAAATGCAGCCTTTGCCTCGTCCTCGATTTCCTTCTGGCTTCTGCCTTCGATGACCAGCACACATTCTCCTTTTGGGTCTTCCTGCTCATAACGGGCAATGGCATCTTCCAGTGTCGTCTGCCATGCGGTTTCATGCTTTTTCGTCAGTTCCCGGCAGAGCGTCAGACGACGGTTTCCCATCGTTTCCAGAAGTTCCCGCAGTGTCTTTAAAAGATGATGGGGCGCCTCGTATACGATCATGGTTCTGGTTTCGTTTTTCAAACGCTCCAGCGCCAGTTTATGCTCCTTTTTATCCGGCGGAAGAAATGCTTCGAAGACAAATCTTCTCGTCGAAAGTCCCGACAGTGTCAGTGCCGTCACACACGCGCATGCGCCCGGCAGGCTTGTCACTTCGATGCCTGCCTCGTACGCCATCTTCACCAGCTCCTCACCCGGATCAGAAATTCCCGGTGTTCCGGCATCCGTGATCAGCGCGATATTTGTTCCCGCCAGCAGCTTCTGCACCAGCTCGCGGCCCTTGTCGTATTTGTTGTATTCGTGATAACTCGTCATCGGCGTATGAATCTCAAAATGGTTCAGCAGCTTAATGCTGTTTCTCGTATCCTCCGCCGCGATCAGATCGACCTCCTGCAGAATGCGGATTGCACGGAAGGTCATGTCCTCCAGATTTCCAATTGGTGTTGCACACAAATATAATTTTCCTGCCATGTTCTTATCTCCCGTCTCCATATAATTCCCGGATGTCCTTTGTATACACGCCCGGCGTCTCATACACAATCAGCGGTTTCTCCACGGTAATTCTCGGATTCCCGCCTTTCATCGCCTCGATCAGCACCATGTTCGGCTCCTTGTCCACAAACGGATAAACGAGCTGCATCCTTTTTGGTTCCAGATGATATTTTTTCAGCGTCGAAAAAATCTCCGCCAGCCGGAACGGCCGGTGCACCAGATAGAACCGTCCTTTCGTCTTTAAAACCGCTGATGCCTCTTTCGCAATATCATCAAACGAGCACAGCACCTCATGCCGCGCAATCGTCTTCGCCTCAAGCGCATTCGTCAGCCCGTGCTGCCCCGTCATGTACGGCGGATTGCACGTTACCACATCAAACACTTCTTTTCCAAACTGCTGCGATGCCGTCTTCACATCTCCCTGGAAAATCTCAACATCATTTTCCAGATGATTGTACCGCACACTCCGCTGTGCCATCTCGGCACTGTACTCCTGAATTTCCAGCCCGGAAAAATGCTCTCCGTTTGTCTTCGCCTTCAGCAGAATCGGCACAATTCCCGATCCCGTGCAGAAATCCATCGCCCGCTCCCCGCGCTTCACCTTCGCGTAGGATGCCAGCAGCACCGCGTCAATGCCATAGCAGAAAAGGGATGGATTCTGTATCATCCAGTAACCGTTCTGCAGATCATCGAGCCGCTCACCCGGCTTCAAAAATTCTTCTTTTCTATCCAATGAAAATCCCTCCTCCTGCTGACCGCCCAGCGCCGCATCACACAAAAAGAAGCGTCAGTTTTACCCGGCGCTTACTTTTTTCAAAATGCATTCCAAATCAATCTTATTCCGGCTGTTTTGCCTCTTCCGAAGAAGCCTGCTCCCCGGAGCTGTTTCTGTCTTTTTTCTTCTCTTTGCCTTTTTCCTTCTTATGCTTCGGCTTGAACTTGAGCTCTTCCACCGGGCACTCCCGCATTTCCTTCTCATCGTTCACATCCACCAGCACTTTTACGAGCTGACGAAGCACATTCACACCGGAAACCTCACCTTTCATGCCGTCCGGCAGCGTTACGATATCGCCGACACCCGGCAGCTTGCGGTTCAGGTATTCATAGGTTTCCTGCTCGTTTTTCAGGCAACACATCAGTCGTCCGCAGACACCCGAAATCTTCGTCGGGTTCAGGGACAGGTTCTGCTCTTTTGCCATCTTGATCGAAACCGGTGCAAACTCGGACAGATACGTATGGCAGCAAAGCGGTCTGCCGCAGATGCCGATTCCGCCGAGGATCTTTGTCTCATCGCGGACACCGATCTGGCGAAGCTCGATTCTCGTCTTAAAGACAGCCGCCAGATCCTTTACCAGCTCACGGAAATCAATTCTTCCGTCGGCGGTAAAGTAAAACAGCATCTTGTTATTGTCAAACGTATACTCTGCATCGATCAGCTTCATCTCCAGGTTGTGCGCCCGGATCTTCTTCTGGCAGATTTCAAACGCTTCTTTTTCTTTCTTGCGGTTGCTCTCCTCCCGCGCATCATCCTTCGGCGTTGCAATACGGATGACTTCTTTCAACGGCTGGATCACCTTGGAATCGTCAACTTCTTTTGGCCCCAGCACAACGAAACCATACTCTACGCCGCGCGCCGTCTCAACGATAACGTGGTCGCCCACGCAGATGTCCAGCTCTCTCGGCGAGAAATAATATACTTTTCCTACGTTTCGAAAACGTACTCCTATAATTGTTATCATGCTATCAGTTTTCCTTCATTGTCAGGAACATAAGCTCCATGGTTAAATCAAAATTAACATTCGCGTTCAGGCGGGCTCTCGCCTTCTGAATCGCCTCTATAATCTTCTCCAGGCCTTCGTATGAGCTCTTATTTGCTCTCTCACGGATTCCATTCAGCTCCTGCTTGAACACAAGGGAATCGACCTCTTTTGTCGCCTTAAAGAGCAGAACATCGCGGAACCATAAAGAAAAGATATCGAAGTAATCATCAATATTGTCTTTTTCGGCCGTCAGTTTTTTGATCGTCTCCACGATTTCATACAGCGGCATACTGTCGGCGTACTTTGCCATGCGGAGTGCACTTTCCAGCGTCTCCTCGTACTCCGGAGAACGGGCAATCCGCTCTGCTTTTCCGATATTTCCCTGCGCCAGGGATGCATCAACCTCTGCCTGGTAATCCGGCACATGCATTTCGTTCATCAGATAATCTTTCACAAGCTGGTCTCCCACTGGTTTTAAATTTAACTGCACGCAGCGTGACGAAATCGTCGGAAGCAGCGCATCCGGGTTGTCTGCCAGAAGCATGACAACTGCGTAGGCCGGCGGCTCCTCGATCGTCTTCAGCAGCGCGTTCTGCGCCTGAAGTGTCAGCTTCTGCGCCTCGTCGATGATATAAATCTTGTACGGACTGCTGTACGGCTTGATCATCACATCGTTAATGAGCTGCTCGCGGATTTCATCGATGCTGATGGTGTTCGGCTTTTCATGCTTCACATAAATGATATCCGGATGATTCTGGCTCTGTGCCTTTTTACAGGACGGGCATTCCATACAGGGCTCGACCCCGTGCTTCTCGCACTGAAGCGTCATCGCAAACAGTGAAGCCATCATTTTCTTTCCCGATCCACTCTCTCCGCCAAAAAGATAAGCATGAGATACTTTATTCATCGAAATGGCATTCTGTAAATGCGTTATGATTTCCTGATGTCCTACAACCTTCTGAAAACCCTGCATAAAATCACCCCCTGGAGTTCTTTTGTATTTCTTACTAATACTGCATTAAGTATATCACAACTTTTTCTGTTGTTCCACAAAATTCTGAATTTCGGAAAAACAGTCTTCCGGCGTAGAATTATTGGAAAATCTGCGGACAATTCCGGCTTCCGCAATTTTCTCCTCCGTAAAATCCTCACAGTCCGCCAGGAATCTCCGGCACATCTCCGCGTATTTCGGCTCTGTCTGTTTTCTTTCCCGTTCCAGTGCCCGCGAAAGCCGCAGCCCGTCGTCCACCTCGACATACAGCGGAACCATCGCCTGCTCCCCGAAGTATGCCTTTAATTTCAGATACGATTCCAGTGTCCCGATTCCGAGATAATCATGCTTCGCAAGATCAATCTGCCCGTCATCCGCCGTAAAATAATACCACGGCCCCTGCACCGTCGAATACATGCGCTCCTCGATAATCTTTCCGGCCTCCCGCAGTTCCGAAAGCCGTTTTTCATCCACAAAAAAATACTCTCTTCCGTCCTGCTCCCCGCTCCGGATCGGCCGTGTTGTATACAGGACAAACGGTTTTAAATCCAGCGCCGTCTCCTGGATCAGATTCTCATAAATATGATCTTTCCCTGACGCACTTTTTCCCATCAGATAGTAAATTTTTCCCATTTTATCTCTCCCCGAAACACAGATTCTTTATGCCTTAAACCGATATCCAACGCCCCAGATCGTCTCGATATACTGCGGCTTTGCCGTATTAAACTCTATTTTTTCACGAATCTTCTTGATATGCACCGTAACCGTCGCAATATCTCCGATGGACTCCATATCCCAGATCTCACGGAACAGCTCTTCTTTCGTGAAAACGCGGTTCGGATTCTCCGCAAGGAAGGTCAGCAGATCGAACTCTTTCGTTGTAAACTGCTTCTCCTCTCCGTTCACCCACACGCGGCGTGCCGTCTTGTCAATCTTGATGCCGCGGATCTCCACAACATCATTCTCTTTCTTGCCGTTTCCGACCAGACGGTCGTACCGTGCCAGATGCGCTTTCACGCGCGCAACCAGCTCACTCGGAGAAAATGGCTTCGTCATATAATCATCCGCACCAAGACCGAGTCCGCGGATTTTGTCGATATCATCCTTCTTTGCCGAAACCATGATAATCGGAATATCTTTCTTCTCACGCACCTCACGGCAGATCTCAAAGCCATCCACCTCCGGCAGCATCAGATCCAGGATCAGCAGATCGAAATCCTCCTTGACCGCCCGTACAAGACCGGTGTCTCCCTGGTTTTCAATCTCCACCTCAAAGCCCGAAAGCTCGAGATAATCTTTCTCCAGATCTGCAATGGATTCCTCATCCTCAACAATCAGTATTTTACTCATGAAACAGGTACCTCCTGATATTTTCTTAATACAAAGTACATCGTGGTTCCCACCCCTTCTTTGCTGGTGGCCCACACTTTTCCGCCGTGGTCTTCAAGAATCTTCTTCACGATGGAAAGACCAATTCCGCTGCCGCCTCTCGTGCTGTTGCGGGACGCGTCGGTACGATAAAAGCGATCGAAAATCTTCGTCAGATCCTTCGTCGCAATTCCCTTTCCGTTATCCTCAATCTCCACCTGCACAAAATCTCCGACATCACGCAGACGGATGTTGATGACCTTATGGCTCTTGTCCATATATTTGATGGAATTGCTTACAATGTTATTGATGACACGCTTGATCTGCTCCGCATCCGCGATGACGATCGGGTCGTCCTCGAGATAATTAAAGTATGTCAGATCCACATGCTGCGCGTCAAGCTCCAGATTCAGTTCCTCCACGCAGTCATCAAAATAATCCGCAATGTGAATCTTGGAAAACGTATACGGAATGCGGTTCGTGTCAATCTTGGAATAAAACGTCAGCTCATTGATCAGACGGTCCATCTCATTCGCTTTGTTGTAAATGGTGCGGATGTAGCGGTCCATCTTCTCCGGCGTATTTGCCACACCGTCCATGATTCCCTCGACATAACCCTTGACCGCGGTAATCGGTGTTTTCAGATCATGCGAAATGTTGCTGATCAGCTCTTTATTCTCTTTGTCAAACTCGACTTTTTCCTCCGCCGTCTCTTTCAGCCGGATACGCATCTCCTCAAAGTCCTCGCAGAGGTCATTAATCTCCGCCACGCCGCACGGTTCAACAGTGAAATCCAGATTTCCGTCTTTGATATTCTGTGTCGCCTTTTTCAGCTGCTCGAGCGGTCCGATCACACCGCGGTAAATCCAGAAGCTCAGACCCAGACTGGTGAGCACCAAAATCAGCACAATCACGATGCCTAGCTCTTTTACCATGCCCGTAATCTGCGGCGCAATCTGGTCTGTCTTGGTGACGATAAACGCACTGCATTCTTTTCCGTCCGAGTTCTCATAGTCCGCCTGTTTGACCATCCACTGTTTTTCATTGCGGAAATAAACGCCGCCCTTCAAATTGGCCCCCGGGTCACCGTATTTCGGCAGCTCATTTTCCAGCTCCTCCGACGACAGCTCCTCCGAGCCATTGTAAATGATAACACCATCCTCGCGCACCGCGATAAACGACTGTTTTTTCTGCAGTCTTGCATTCAGAACAGAGAGATAATTCGTTTCTTCCAGCTTTGCCGTATCCGATTTCGCGGTATCCTCTACTTCGTCGTACTCTTCTGATGTCATCGCATTCAGCAGCAGGGTGTTGTTCGAAATCGTCCGGTATGTTGCGTTCGCAAGACCGTATTTTTCACCGATAATCTTTGCTTTATACCCTACAAAAAAGTAAAACGTCAAGGCACACATCACGATCGGAACCAGTATGATGATGAAAAAAGAAATGATTACTCTCGTCCTTAATTTCATGCTTTTCTTCTTTTTTTCCATATAAGATCCACCTGTTTTCCAACACATATTTCGTACTTTTGCGCACAAAAAATCCCCAGTACGCAGTCTAAATTTATTATAGCACAACGCCTGAGGATTTTTCATTAACTTAGATGAATCTTTCTAAACTTTCTATAAACAGAAAAGCCTGAAATTAGAGGTATTTCTTCAGGTCTTCTACTTTGTCCAGTTTCTCCCACGGCAGATCCAGATCGTTTCTTCCGAAGTGGCCGTAAGCGGAAGTCTGTTTGTAGATCGGGCGGCGCAGATCCAGCATTTTGATGATTCCAGCCGGACGAAGGTCGAAGTTCTCACGAACGATGTCGGTCAGTTTGTTGTCGGAGAGTTTTCCTGTGCCGTAGCTGTCGATCATGATGGAAGTCGGATGAGCAACACCGATTGCGTAGGAAAGCTGGACCTCGCATTTGTCGGCAAGACCTGCTGCTACGATATTCTTTGCTACGTAACGTGCTGCATAAGCTGCAGAACGGTCTACTTTTGTGCAGTCTTTTCCAGAGAAAGCTCCGCCGCCATGACGAGCGTATCCGCCGTAGGTGTCTACGATGATCTTACGTCCGGTGAGGCCGGAATCTCCGTGAGGTCCGCCGATTACAAAACGGCCGGTCGGGTTGATGAAGAACTTGGTGTGCTCATCTACCATGTCTGCCGGAATGATTTCGTCGAATACGTATTTTTTGATATCCTCATGAATCTGCTCCTGGGATACTTCCGGATCATGCTGAGTGGAAAGAACAACCGCATCAAGACGGAACGGTTTGCCGTTCTCATCGTACTCTACGGTTACCTGTGTTTTTCCGTCCGGACGCAGGTATGTTAAAGTACCGTCTTTGCGGACTTTGGTCAGCTGGCGAGCCAGTTTGTGTGCCATGTAGATCGGGTATGGCATGTACTCTTCGGTCTCGTTGGTTGCGAATCCGAACATCATTCCCTGATCTCCTGCTCCAATGGCATCGATCTCCTCATCGCTCATATTGTTCTCTTTTGCTTCGAGCGCTTTGTCTACACCCATAGCGATATCGGTGGACTGTTTGTCAATTGCAGTTACAACAGCGCAGGTATCTGCGTCAAATCCGTATTTTGCACGGTCATAGCCGATTTCGCGAACGGTATCACGTACGACCTGCTGGAAATCAATGTGTGCGTTGGATGTAATCTCACCCATTACCATCACGTATCCTGTTGTAGTACAGGTTTCGCAAGCTACACGGCTCATCGGATCCTGCTCAAGCAGCGCATCCAGAATCGCGTCAGAAATGGCATCACAGATTTTGTCCGGATGTCCTTCGGTTACAGACTCAGAAGTAAACAGTCTTTTTTCCATTCTTTTTCTCCTTTTTTTTCTTCTCTTCTCTTTTGCTTTTCGTTCGTGGGCTTTGGCTTTCCCTGAACATTTTTTCGTAAAAAAAGATCCGCAATTTTTAGCGGACCTGAATAGTAATGTTCAAATCCCCTTATTGTTCGAAAATTTCGCTCAGGCTGGCACCTTCCCATGCAGACCAATCTGCCGGGGGTTGCCGTGGTTTCACAGATCCTATGTATCTCCACCACTCTGAATAAGAGAAAAGCAACTCAATTTTTGATTTTGTTTTTTGTTACTCTGATACACTATCGCAAAATACGCCATTCGTCAAGAGGAAATAAAAGGATTTGAGACATTTTCTTACTGTTGTCCCAAACATCCTTTCTTTTTTTCTGATTTTTCGGCTGTATCTTCTGTTATTTGTGAACAGATAAGAAAACTCTCCAAAACAGAGAGTTTTCTTATCTGCTGTATCGTTTTTTCTACTCTTCTGCTTTCATCTCGCGGACAATCTTCCGCAGCTTCAGAATCATGGACGGAGCAACAGAAAGCTCATCCACTCCCATTCGTACAAACTGCTCCGTCAATGTCAGATCTGCACCGAGCTCCCCGCAGATTCCTGCCCATTTTCCGCATTTGTGTGCATTTTCCACCACCATGCGAATCATCCGAAGAACGGCTTCATGGTGTGGATTGTAGAAATCATCCAGCTGCTCATTCTGACGATCAATCGCCAGGGTATACTGCGTCAGGTCATTCGTTCCGATGCTGAAGAAATCCACCATTTCCGCCAGACGGTCGCTGATCATCACGGCTGCCGGTGTCTCGATCATAATGCCCTGCTCCGGAATTTTATACTGCACTTCCTGTGCTTTCAGCTCTTCCTCTACCTCTGCAACAATTGCGTAGATTTTTTCTACCTCTTCTGTTGATGTGATCATCGGATACATGACAGAAAGGTTTCCGTAAACGGCTGCGCGGAACAATGCGCGAAGCTGCGCTTTAAAAATTTCCGGCTGTTTCAGACAAATCCGGATTGCACGGTACCCAAGCGCCGGATTTTCTTCTTTTCCAAGATTAAAGTATTCTACCTGCTTATCTGCCCCGATATCCAGCGTACGGATAATCACTTTTTTGCCTGCCATGGTCTGCACGGCCTGTTTATATGCCTGAAACTGTTCTTCCTCCGTTGGGAAATCATTTCTTCCAAGATAGAGGAATTCGCTTCGGAAAAGTCCAATTCCACCGGCATCATTTTCCATCACATAGCCAAGGTCACCAACACTGCCGATATTTGCATAGATGTTGATCTTACGGCCATCCGGCGTAATATTTTCTTTTCCTTTCAACTCCTCAAGAAGCTTCTGTTTTTCTGCTTCTTCCTGCATTCTTTTTTCGGTTTCCTTCCGCACATCCTCCTCCGGCTCAAAGATAACCTGACCTGAAAAACCGTCTACAACGGCCGTCATGCCTGTTTTCAGACCGTTTAAATCCATCGGGACGCCGATTAATGCCGGAATATTCATCATTCGCGCAAGAATCGCAGTATGAGAATTGGTAGATCCATGCACAGTCACAAACGCAAGTATTTTTTCTTTGTCCATCTGTACAGTTTCACTCGGACTTAAATCGTCTGCCACTATAACAGATGGTTCCATAGAACTCAGGTCGTTATCTCCCTCACCGCTTAAATTGCGGACCAGACGTTCGGAAATATCTTTTACATCTGCGGAACGAGCCTTCATATATTCATCATCCATAGCTGCAAACATCTCTGCAAAATTATCGCCGGTTGCTGCCGCTGCATATTCTGCATTTACCAGTTCTGTCCGGATCATGTTCTCCATTGATTCCAGATAGTCCTCATCCTCCAGCATCATCTGATGGACTTCAAAGATCGCCGCACTTGCCTCTCCAACTTCCCGGACTGCCTTGTCATACAGTCTGCCAAGCTGTTTTTTCGAAACCTCCACGGCTTCTTTCACACGTTTTACTTCTGCTTCCGGATCTTCAATCCGGGTTCTTTTAACCTGGTAATCATTTTTCTTCAGAACCGCAACCGGTCCCATAACAATTCCTTTATATACGGATTTCCCCTGAAAATACTGCATTTTTTATCCTCCGAGCGTACTTTTTACAGATTTGCTTCGAAAAACGCTTTCAGCGTCTCAATCGCTGCATCTTCGTCCTCTCCGTTTGCTGCAACGGTTACGGTATCTCCCTGCTTTACACCAAGTGACATCAGCATCATCAGCTGAGTCAGTTTTTTCGTTTTTCCATCTTTTGTGATGGTGCATTCCGATGCAAAATTTTTTGCCTCCTTTACCAGCATTCCTGCCGGTCTTGCGTGGATTCCCAGTTCATCTTTAATGGTATATTCAAATGATTTCATGCTTTTATTCTCCTTCTTCTCTATCCATAATCCGTTCTATGTGCATAGCGAGATATCCAATTTCGATCTCCTCCATCGGAAGTTTCAGCCTCTTTTCCATCTCCTCACAGATTCGTTTCGCCGCCTGAAAGGCTTTCGGAAACTTTACGGACATGTAGTCATTCATATTTACTTTCAGTTTTTCCCCACTGACCGCTCTTGCAACCATATAGCGGATATGGTTCATCATACGGTTATACGACAACGACATCACATCGATGGTATGCCCGGTGATATGCTCCACCAAAGAAATGCTCTCCCGGACTGCTCTTGCTACTTCCATGGCCTGTGAAACATTTTCCTCCACAATTGCCGAATGAACATGAAGTGCAAGATAGCCGATTTCATGTTCATCAATTTCGATCTGAAGCCGTTCTTTTAAAAGCTCCCTGATACAGGAAGCAACTTTATACTCTTTGTAAAACATCACACGGATATCGTCGGTGAGCGGATTGCTGATCTGCTCACCGTTCTGAATCCGCCGGACAGCAAAATCCAGATGATCTGCCATTGGAAAGACGATGGAACGGTCAATTTTTCCAAATTCCTTTTCTGCCTCGTCAAGCACGGCACTCGCCAGCTCCAGGCTGAGCGGAGAAACGCCCTGTACAATGGTTCTGGCATTTCCTCGCTCCGTCATCTCTGTCAGGGAATAAATGCGGGCATCGTCTCCCGGCTGTACACGCTGCCCCGTTTTTTTCCCAAATGCAATTCCTTTCCCCATGACCAGATATTCCCGGTTATTTTCTTCTTCCACTCCAATAAATGAATTGTGGTTCAGTGTTTTTGCTATCCTGTACATTCTTCTCACCCGTTTTTAAGGCTCAGCTTACGCGAGAATCTCAATCGCAAATAAAGGATCTCCTGCTTTTACCGGTCCGTCTGTCAAAAGACGGATTCTCTGGTTCTCCTCCAGCTCTGTGCAAAGAACCGGTGATGTAACCGACGGCGCATGTGTTTTCAGATATTCCAGATCCAGCTTCAGCATCGGATCACCTTTTTTCACGGTCTGACCGCTTTCTACCAGTGCCTCAAATCCCTCTCCGTTCAGTTTTACTGTATCAATTCCGACATGAATCAGAAGGCTGACCCCGGAATCGGTTACAAATCCAATCGCATGTTTTGTGTCAAAAACAAACGCAACTTCTCCGTCCTCCGGAGCACGCACATAAGGATCTTCCGGTGTTACAACAGCGCCGTCTCCCATCATCTTTTCCGCAAACGCTTCGTCCGGCGCAGTAGAAAGATCAGCTGCCAGTCCGCTCATTGGACTGCAGACAGTAATGGTATCCACAACCTTCTGTTCTTTTGTTTCCTGCGCTGGCTCCGCCTCTTTTTGGGCTGGTGCATTTTCTGCTTCTGCATTTTCTGCTTCCGCATACGTATTCGGAGCTTTTTCCAGATAATCCTCTAAATTTGATTTTATCACAGTTACATTGGGTCCGTAAATAACCTGTACACCATTTCCTTTATGCACAACGCCAGATGCCCCTGTCGCCTTTAAAATACCATCGCTGACTCTCGCTGCATCATGAACAGTACAGCGCAGTCTTGTCGCACAGCAGTCCACATCCGAAATATTTTTCTTTCCGCCAAGACCTTTTGTGATCGCTTCACTCATGGCATCTTCCGATGCCACCCCATCGCTCTGCGCCTCTTTTCTTGCATTTACATCTGCTTTCGTATAAAGCTTGGTTTCCACATCATCATCCTCGCGACCCGGTGTCTTAAAATCAAACTTTTTAATCATGAATTTGAAGATAAAATAATACAGGAAGAAATAAAGAATGCCGACCGGAATCACCCTCATCCAGCTTGTCTTTTCATTTCCCTGCAGAATACCGAACAGGAAGAAGTCCAGAAGTCCGCCGGAAAAGGTAAGACCTACTGCGATATTCAGGATGTGTGCGATCATATAAGCTGTTCCCGCAAGAATAACCTGCACGACAAACAACGCCGGTGCAACAAACAGGAACGAGAATTCCAGCGGTTCTGTGATACCGGTTGCCATACACGCAAGTGCTGCGGAAAGAAGCAGACCGCCTGCTGCTTTTTTCTTCTCCGGTTTCGCACAATGGTACATTGCAAGTGCCGCTCCCGGAAGTCCGAAAATCATAAAAATAAATTCTCCGGAGAAATATCTCGTTGCATCTGCACTGAAATGTGCGATATTCGCAGAATCCGCAAGCTGTGCGAAGAAAATATTCTGTCCGCCCTGCACCATCTGTCCTGCCACTTCCATGGTACCTCCGACTGCCGTCTGCCAGAACGGCATATAAAATACGTGATGCAGACCAAATGGAATCAGTGCCCGTTTAATCAGACCGAAAATCAGCGTTCCGACATAACCGGAGCCGGTTACCAGGCCACCCAGCGCATAAATGCCGTTCTGTACAACCGGCCATACAAAATACATTAAAATTCCCACAAACATATAGACGATCGTAGAAATAATCGGTACAAAACGAGTACCTCCAAAGAAAGAAAGTGCATTCGGAAGCTGGATCCGGTAAAAACGATTATGAAGTGCAGCAACTCCAAGACCGACAATAATACCGCCAAACACACCCATCTGCAGCGACTGAATACCGCAGACAGAAGTGATGGTTCCTTCCAGAACGGATTCTGCAATTTCTCCGTTTTCCAGAATCTGACCCGTAATGGTCAGCATTGCGTTAATCGCTGTATTCATAACAAAATACGCAATAACGGCTGACAGGGCAGAAACCTCTTTTTCCTTCTTTGCCATACCAATTGCAACACCTACCGCAAAAATCAGAGGCAGGTTATCAAACACTGCACTTCCTACTTTGTTCATGATCACCAGCAGTGCATGAAGAATTGTGCCGTTGCCGAGCAAGCTTGTCAGACCGTACGTTTCAATCGTGGTTGCATTGGTAAATGAGCTTCCGATTCCCAGTAAAAGTCCGGCTACCGGAAGGATTGCGATCGGGAGCATAAAGCTTCTTCCCACTCGCTGCAGAACACTAAAAATTTTGTCCTTCATTTTTTTACTCCTTGTGTAGTTTATACTTTTTACAAGAAGAGTTTCTGCGGTTTTGCATCTTTTTAGCCGGTCTGTACTCTTTTTTCTGAAACAGAGCACAAAAAGAGACACTAACCCACATAAACAATTCCTGTTATGTATAGTTAATGCCTCCAAAAATCGAGTTACACACTACAACTGTAGTTGAATATAGCACAGATAAATCTCTTTTGTCAAGTCAGTTCTTATTATTTCAATATATCATAAATTTGTACCTTTTTAAATATCTTTTTTTACCAACACTGACCGCCTCAGCTTTGAAAGTTAAAAAATAATTCACAATAATAGTAGTAAAATTTAAGCCAATTTTTTTCGCAATAATGTAAAATAAAAGAACGGTACCTTTTATTGGACCGTCCTTTTTGTCAACATCTGTTTTATGCTGTTTTTACGCTCTTAATCGGAATTTCTGGATATCCTTTGCATTATTCACGCGCTCAATTTCAGCGCCGAGTCCTCGGAGCTTTCCATCGAAATCCTCGTATCCGCGCAGAATATATACGATATCATCTACCACAGTAATTCCCTCTGCTGCAAGTCCTGCGATCACAAGTGCTGCACCTGCGCGAAGATCCGGTGCGGAAACCTCTGCTCCGGTAAATTTCTCT
This sequence comes from Blautia sp. OF03-13, assembly GCF_003460685.1. Taxonomy (NCBI): domain Bacteria; kingdom Bacillati; phylum Bacillota; class Clostridia; order Lachnospirales; family Lachnospiraceae; genus Blautia; species Blautia sp. OF03-13. The sequence continues at coordinate 191,403 of NZ_QTVR01000004.1, forward strand.
ACGCCGTCGATGATCGCCGTGTTGCCTTCTACTTTAATACAGGCGCCCATACGTGCCAGCTCATCCGCATACTTAAAGCGATTTTCAAAAATACTCTCTGTTACAATACTCGTACCGTTTGCCAGCGCCAGTGTAACCGCGATCTGCGGCTGCATATCGGTTGGATAGCCCGGATACGGCTGTGTCTTTACGTGTGTTCTGCCCAGACGTTTGCTTGCGCTCACACGGATGGAATCGTCAAACTCTTCTACGTCGCAGCCAATCTCCTCGAGCTTTGCGGTTGTTGCTTCCAGATGCTTTGGAATCACGTTTTTAATCAGCACATCGCCCTTTGTGGCTGCTGCTGCAAACATATACGTACCTGCCTCGATCATATCCGGTACGACCGCATAGCTGGTTCCGTGCAGGGTATCGACACCCTTGATCCGGATCACGTCGGTTCCTGCTCCTTTGATGTTTGCTCCCATGCTGTTCAGGAAGTTCGCCACATCGACAACGTGCGGCTCTTTTGCTGCGTTCTCAATCGTTGTATTTCCTCTTGCCATCGAAGCTGCCATCATGATGTTGATGGTGGCTCCAACAGAAACCATATCCAGGAAAATGTGGCTTCCATGCAGATCTGCCGCACTTGCCACGATTGCGCCATGACGGATGCTTACCTCAGCACCGAGTGCGCGGAATCCCTTTAAATGCTGGTCGATCGGACGGCTTCCAATGTTACATCCGCCCGGAAGCGGAACTTCCGCTCTTTTGTATTTTCCAAGCAGCGCGCCTAAAAGATAATAAGACGCACGGATTTTTTTGATATATTCATAATCAACGCTCAGATCTCCGATGGTTGCTGCATTGATCCGCACGGTATGGCGGTCGATGCGGTCCACGGTGGCTCCGATCTCTGCGATTGCTTCCAGAAGTACATTAATATCACTGACATCCGGCAGGTTTTCGATCAGGACCGTCTCATCGGTCATCGTTGCTGCCGTAAGAATTGCAAGCGCCGCGTTTTTTGCTCCCCCGATTTCCACTTCGCCCACAAGAGGATTTCCACCTCTGATGACATACTGTTCCATATATTCACCTCAAATTTTCTTTCTCATACTTAACGAGTGTGTTTTATCCAATATCTAACGAATCAAAGTCTTTTTCCTGTTTTTTACACACTCCAGATACGCTGAAACGCACTGCTCCCCGCAGTTATTTTTCAGTCTCCCCTTATCTTAACTCAAATCTAATACTTTGTAAATCAATTTTAATACATTCTGTGCTATTTCCGTCTTTTTCCATCGTTTCCGGTCAGGAATATTCAGAGAAACGTTATATGTAATTTCTAACTGTCAGAACATTTCCCTTATTATGATATAATCGTATGTTTTCAAAATTTCCCTGAATATTCCACCAATTCTGCTTTACATGCCGATCTGCTCGCGGAGCGCCAGGATCGTGCCCTGGATATCCCTTCCGCTCTCGTCAACCGTAATCTCGGCATACTGCTCATATAATTTACTTCTCTCATCGTAGAGATCCTTCAGCGTCTGGCCCTCTTTCAGCACGACGCCGCGTCCCTTCAGGTTTCCGAGACGTTTCGCCAGATCCTCATACGACAGCTTCAGGTAAACGATGGTTCCAATTTCTTTAAAATGCTCCATCGCCTCTTTTCCGTAAATGGCACTGCCGCCCGGCGCGATGACGCTTTTGTCGGCTTCCAATGTCGCATTGACTTCATTCTCAATCGCAAGAAAGCCTTCATTTCCTTCATCCGCAATGATCTCGCGCAGAAGACGCTTCTCCCGATGCTGGATCACAAGATCCGTATCAATAAACTCATATCCCAACACCTTTGCAAGAATAACACCAACGCTGCTTTTGCCGGCTCCCGGCATTCCTATTAAGATAATATTCCGTTTATTCAAGATTTATTCCTCCTGCTGTCTCGTAAATTTTTCTCTATCCTATCTCTGCAGATTCGTTCCGCCCTGCTTCATGATCTGCTCGATCTCTGTTTCGCTCGCCACATTGGCATCGTGCTGGATCATCAGCTTTAAAACACTTGCGGAAATCGCAAAGTCGATGGCTTTCTGCGGCTCAAAATCATGAAGCATCGCATGGATCAGTCCCGCGCCAAATGCATCACCGGCTCCGACTGCCTCAAAGCTGTGTACTTTACGAACCGGGCTCTCGTAGAATTTTCCGTCTTTCAGGTAAATTCCCATCCAGTCGCCGTCCTCCACGGTGTAGAGATTGCGCAGCACACTCGCAACCGCTTTGCAGTTCGGGAACTGCTTCTGGATTTCCAGCATGCCCTCTTTGTAAGACTCGATCTGCTCAATGCCGCGCGACATATCTCCGTCGTACGCCGGAATGCCAAGTGATGATTCAAAATCCTCATCGTTTGCAATGCAGACATCCACATACGCCATCAGACGGCGCATAACGCGCTGTGCGTCCTTCGTGGACCACATTTTTCCGCGGTAGTTCAGATCACATACCACCTGGATTTTTTTCTCTCTGCAGAGCGCCAGAGCGTTCTCCAGCGCTTTTTCAATCTCTGTGCTGATGGCAGGCGTGATACCGGAAAAATAAAAGAGATCTACGCCATCAAGCAGTTTTTCCCAGTCAAATTCCTCTGCCTTTGCCATTGCAATTGCGCTGTAAGCGCGGTCATAAACCACGCTCGTCGGGCGGATATTCGTTCCCTTTTCAAAATAGTAAATACCAACGCGTCCGCCGCCCCGCAGCACACGGGATGTATCGACGCCGAACCGGCGGATCTCATTGACGGCTGCCTGTCCCACCTGGTGCTCCGGCACTTTTGTCACGTACGAAACATCGTCCCCGAGTGTCGCCAGGGAAACCGCAACATTCGCCTCCGCGCCGCCGTAATTGGCTTCAAATGTATCTGCCTGTAAAATTTTCAGATGCTCCGGTGTTTTCAGACGCAGCATCACTTCTCCAAAAGTAAGTACCTTCATACTAAAATCCCCTCCAAAAGCAATTTGCTTTTTTGTCTCAATACTTCTTTATCTTACGCTGTTTTCCCCACGGACGCAAGAAAAACCTGCGGAAACCACCCCCGTTTTCCATCGCAGAAAAGCACAAAAAAGAGGCTTTCTGTTTCTCTTCAGAAAGCCTCTTTTCGTGTATTTCATTATTCTTTTACTGCTCCCAGTGTAATACCGGTTACAAAGTATTTCTGCAGGAACGGATATACAATCAGCATAGGAACAAGGGCGATGAATACCTTTGCTGCCTCCAGAGATTTGTTGGAGTTCTGTGCTAACTGCTGATACTGCTCTGCGGTCAGGGTTACGCCTACCGGGATCTGAACGGAGATCTGACGGATGTAGGTCTGTAACGGATAGTTCGTCTCCTTGTTCATTAATACCAGGCCCTGGAAATACTCGTTCCAGTAACCAACAGATGTGAAGAGGACGATGGTTGCAATAACCGGTTTGGAACACGGAACTACGATCTGCCACAGGATACGCCACGGGCCGGCACCGTCTACACGGGCTGCCTCCTCAAGGTCTCCTGGGATACCGCGGAAGAAGTTCATCATAAGGAGTACGTTGAATACCGGAACAGAACCAGCCAGAACCAGCGCTGCCATGGTATCGATCATACCATAGTTTTTAACGGTGATGAACCACGGAATGGTACCACCATTGAACAGCATACAGAATACCAGGATCCACATCAGGACGTTTCTCGGTTTGTACTCTGTTTTGCTCTTTGCCAGCGGATAGGACATCATGATCAGGACAACCATGGTCCATACGGTTCCGATGACAACTCGTTTGATGGAAATCCAGAAGGAATTCCAGAATGCGGAATCACCCATGATCAGGCTGTAGGATTTTACGTTCGGTCCGATCGGGTAAACAGTTACAAGACCGCCCTCAGCGGCTGCCTTCGAAGAAATGGATACGCAGAACGTATACCATAACGGATAAAAACAGCTGAATGCCAGGAGAATCAGGATGATGGCATTTATGACTTTAAACGCTTTACTGCCAAAACTCTTGCTTTCTATCATAATTTCTGCCCTCCTTAGAAAATCTTGTAATCAGCAAACTTGTAAGCACAAACATAAGAAGTAACAACCAGCACGAAGCTGACAACAGATTTGAAGAGACCTGCTGCAGTAGCCAGCGAGAACTGCATGTTTGTAATACCAACACGGTATACATATGTATCAATGATATCACCAGTTTCAATAACCAGCTGGTTGTACATGTTGAATACCTGGTCGAAACCAGCATTCAGAACGTTGCCCATTGCCAGTGTGGTCAGAAGGACGATGGTCGGAACCAGACCCGGGATGGTGATGTGCCATACTCGTTTCCAGCGGCTTGCACCGTCGATAGCAGCTGCCTCATAAAGACTCGGGCTGATGCCGGTCAGGGCTGCCAGATAAATAACTGCGTTGTAACCGAACTCTTTCCATACATCGGTTCCGATCAGTAACTGACGGAAGATGCCAGGAATCGTCATTGGAAGAACCGTATCCGTTGCACCGAATGCACTGCGGACGGTATTGAAAATTCCGTTTGCACCAAGGATATTGGTAATGATGTTTGCCAGGATAACCCAGGATACGAAGTGCGGCAGATATACGATCGTCTGAACCGTCTTTTTGAACTTCATATTCTTTACCTCATTCAGCAGCAGTGCGAACACCAGCGGAATGATGATATTCAGGATAACCTTTGCAATTGCAATGATCAGTGTGTTGACAAGTGCCCGTTTTGCATCCGGGATAACCGTCAGGTATTTAAACCATTTCATGCCTACCCACGGAGAGCCGAACCATCCTTTACTCGGATTGTAATCCTGGAATGCCATTACAATACCGACCATCGGGACGATGGAAAACATGAACAGCCAGATATAACCCGGCAGAACCATTAACGTATAGTGAAAGGAATTTGACAGCCCAAGATGGCCTTTTTTCTTCTTCACGGCAAGATCCTCCTTTGATGTCATTTTTTTAAAGTGATGGGGTACAGGTTTTCCTGTACCCCACCCTCCACATCATATATTTACATAAGTTACTCAGCCAGGTAATCTTTTACCAGTTCAAGGATCTGATCACCGCCCTGTACATGCCAGTCAGTGCAGAACTGATCCCACTCGTCAAGGCTCTTAGCACCTGTGATGAACTGAAGGACGCTCTTGTCTTCCAGGTCAGAAATCTGGGTCCAGTAGGTATCCATTCCATCGATGGTGTAGTACAGCTCAGAGTAGATCTTGTGATCCGGCTCAAGTGTTGCATATGGACGGTCACCGATCAGCAGTGCATAGAATCTGTTGAACTGTCCGTTGTTGGTATTAACATCCATATCGGTTACAGCCAGGTCTCTGGATCCATCATAATCAGAAGAAATAACTTCGCTTAAGGTTGCAGCATCGTTTGCAAGGTTCTTGTACAGACCGTTGAATTTGCTTCCGCCCTGCTGATAATCATCTGCAGACGATTCGCCTTTGAGGATGCCCATCAGTGCATCATACTCATACTCGCACTCGTCGGTAGCTGCCATGGTGTTACGCAGCGGATACCAGCCGATTGCTACAGAAGTATCGAAGGTAGACTCATCACGAACGAGTACGTTGTTCATGATAACAATGGCTTTCTTCACATCATCAGATGCGTTTTTGTTTACCATTGTGTAAGTGGTTCCAACGTCTTTCATATGGACATTCCACTCACCATCGTTGGTGTACAGCGGATATGCCTGCCAGTTTGCGTTGTTGTCGTTACGGAAGGAATCCGGGTTGCCGTATCCAAGGCTCCACCATGGTCCCATGAAGATACCGCAGGTTCCGTTCTTAACGTTGTTTGCATTGTCACCGTTGGTTGTGGTACCAACCTCCGGGTTGATGAGGCCTTTTTCATACCAGTCATGCAGAGTGGTAAGGGCTTCTTTCATCTCATCTGTTGTAGTTCCCCAATACAGCTCGCCGGAATCGTCTTTCAGGAAGTATCCCGGTGTTGCGTTGAATGCCTGATATACAGCATCGAAACCGTATCCATTGTTGGAGGAGTTCAGGAAGTTGGAGTAGGTTCTTCCGCCGTTGTCGATACCTGCAATAGAGTAATCCGGGCTGAGACCTGCATCTTTAAATTTCTGAGCTACTTCGCCAAGTTCGTCAACTGTCTTCGGAACTTCCAGTCCTAACTTGTCCAGCCAGTCCTGACGGATGAAATACAGGTAAACACCGTCGGTATCTACGGATACGTTCGGCAGTGCACAGAAGGTTCCATCAACCGTTGCGTTGTTGATTGCACGTCCTTCGGTGGTCTCGATGATCTCTTTTACCTGTTTGGATGCGTACTGGTTGAACTCCGGCCAGAGGTCTGCAAGAAGATCTGCTCTTGCGGCCTGTACCAGGTAGTTACGGGTCGGTGCGATGACTGCATCCGGAAGGGAAGCAGATGCGATTGCCAGAGAGACTTTCTGCTGGAAGTCAGATGCATTACCTGCAGTCCAGTCGCAGACAACTTTGATGTTGTAGTTATCCAGAAGGTATCTGGTGTACTGGTTGTTATCTACGGAATCGCCGTCCGGAAGTGTGGTATCCTTCGGGTCGATCTGATATCCATAATGTACTTCTACGACATGATCAAATTTTGCAAACGCACGATCGTCATTTTCACCCGGTACTGCATCGTCTGCTTCATCAGCTGCTGCAACCCAGTCACCAGAACCTGCTGCATCGCCGGAGCCGCTGTCCGATGAGGTATCCTTTGCTTCATCGCCGCCTGCCGTACTTGATGCTGTTGTGCCGCTGCTCTTGCTGTTTGCGTCAGAACTGTCTCCTCCAGTGCTGCCACATGCTACCAGGCTTACGATCATGGTGCTTGCCAGTAATGCAGAAATTACTTTCTTTTTCATTTGGTGTCCTCCTTGTGATTTACGTTCTTTTTGCGTGCTCCGTTGTTGCTTTTGTCCAGGCTTACGAAGAATCCATTGTTTTTAATCATACGTTTTGCCTAAAACTTTCACATTTTCGTCACACTTTTTATGCAATGATTACACCTCTCTTCCACCCGTTTTGACAAGCATTTTTTATGTATTTTTCACAATTTATTTCGTTTTTTTAATTCATATTGTCGATTTTGTACACTATTTTAAAATTTATAGTCAATCTTGACTTTTTCTTTTTCGTTATTCTTTTATCTATTGACGGATTTTTTGTGCTTTTTCCGTCACTTTGTATATTCCTCGTATTTTCAGACATTTTACCTGCAGAGCCTTCTACCGGCAGTTCCCTCCGAATGCCGGGCAGCACAATAAAAAAGAACCTCTTATCTCTCCCCGGGAATACTTCTTTCCGGAAACATAAGAGGTTCTTTTTCTTTTTTTGTTCTTTATTCTGCTTTTTTCTTCTCTTTTGGAATAATGATATTCAGTACAATCGCCGCAACAGCTGCCGGAACAATACCGGAGCCGCCGAAAATCAGCTGGATATAATAAGGAAGCTCAGAAGTTGCTCCCGCTGTGGAACCAAGGCCGTAGCCAAGACCCAGTGCAACAGAAACGATCGTGATCTCACGGCTCGTAATCGGCTCTTTTGTGATGAGCTGGATACCGGAAACCAGAATTGACGCAAACATCATAACGGCTGCACCGCCGAGTACGGACTGCGGCATAATGGATACAAATGCTGCAATCTTCGGACAGAGTCCGCAGAGGATCAGGAAAATGGCTCCGCAGGAAAGTGCCATACGGTTTACGATTTTTGTCATCGAAATAATGCCGACGTTCTGTGCAAAAGAAGTATTCGGGAGAACGCCGAGTGCTGCTGCAAAGCTGGATCCGAGACCGTCGCAGATGATACCGCCGGAAAGCTCGGAATCGGTTGCCTCGCGGTCCATACCGCTCTCTACGCAGGCGCAGATATCGCCGACCGTCTCAACGGTTGTTACGATGAACATGATCGCTACCGGGAGAATTGCCTCCACACGGAAGACTGGTTTTACCTCAGCCAGTTTTCCAAAGCCTGCAATACCAGGGAGTGCGAACCAGGACGCATCTTTTACCTGCTGGAAATTGACAACCCAGGAATATGTATAGGAAACAGTGCTTCCATCCTCAAGAACCGCCGTTCCGGTATGCGGCAGAACCATGGTCATAATAATAGCTACCACGTAGCCGACTAAAATACCGATCAGAATTGAAGCCGTGCTTAAGATTCCCTTCGGATTTGTAAAGTGCTTCAGTGCCAGCGTTACAATCAGAACGACCATGCCAAGGAACAGGTTCTGTATGGAACCGTAATCGTTCGTTCCGGAACCGCCGCAGAGATAATTGATTCCAACCGGAATCAACGAAAGACCGATCGCCATAACGACGCAGCCGGTAACAACCGACGGGAAAAATTTACGAAGCGGCTTTAAACAGACGCCAAGCACGCCCTCAAACAGACCGCCGACAATTGTCGCACCAAGGATAGCGCCGTACGTCAGCGCGCCCTGTCCCAGCACGGCTGTCACGCTCTTGAATACGCCGAGGAATCCAGAAGATGTACCCATAACAATCGGCACTTTACCGCCGATCGGTCCAATCGAAAACATCTGTACCAGTGTTACAATACCGGCTACTGTCATTGCATTCTGCAAAAGAGCCGTACGAAGTGCACCGTAGCCCGCATCCGCCGTCAGACCGCACGCTCCCATGATGATCAGAAGCGGGGTGAGGTTTCCTACGAACATCGCCATTACATGCTGCAATCCAAGCGGAATCGCCTGCTTCAGCGGAATCCGTCCTTCAAAGGTGTACGGGGTTCCCATAGCTGAACTTTTTTCTTTTTTCATTGCTTTTCTCCTGCTTTTGTAGATTTGGGCTGCCTTGCCTTTCGGTATGGAATATGCCCTGCACAGCCGGAATTTTTCCGGCAAAGCGTCCTTGTTTTTTCTTATAGATACTTATAAGTTTTTCTTTTTAAACAAGTCTTCTTCATAAGCTGTGCTTTTATGTAAAAAGATTATCATGTTTCTTTTTTCCCGTCAACCCGCATCTTGTACAGAATTCCATAAAAAGGAGACACCGGTCTGTGTTCCTCATCTCACAGATCAATGCCTCCTTGTTTTCTTCCTTCAATTTAAGCGTTCTGGAAATCCTCAATCGCTTTTACGGTGCGGTTATATTCTTCCGTCACCTTCTGCATCAGATCATCCGTCTCGGTCTCCTGCAGCGGTCTTAACCGCTCGGTCAGCTCGGCGCTTGGCTCGTACAGATTTTTAAAACCAAGATTCTGGCACACGCCTTTTAATGTATGAGCTGCACGGAATGCAACCTCAATATTTCCGTCCGCCAGTGCCTGGCAAAGCTCCTGATAGCTCGGATCCTGCGGAAATTTTAAAATGATCCGCTGAATTAGAGATTCACTGCGAAGCCGCTGAACGGTTTCCTCGTAATCTGCTCCCATCTGCATGTAGCAATCTTTTAATGTCATCTTCTCTTCCTCTTCCCTGTATGCAAATTCATTACATATTAATGCAAACAAGTTCTTTATCAATACATAAATAATTATATTTCTCACGCAAGCTCTTGTCAACTTCTGCTTTTCATTATTTTTGCATTATTTTTGTTTACTATACGCTCTATTTCTGAACATAAAACATCTTTTTTCTTACGTTTTTCTTACGTTTTTATCTTACCTGTATATTGCATTCATGCATAATAATACAACTTACTCGCATATTCTGTCGTTTTATTCACACGGTACCGCGTGAAAGTCTATTTCTTCTGTCTAGTCTCGTTGCAAAATGTAATGTTTTTTGTACACTGTAATTTTCGTTATTTTTCTGTGTTTCTTCTATCTTTTATGCAAAAAGGGACCCCCGGTCTTAACCGGAGATCCCTTTGGATTTCTCAAAATCAGATTAGCAGATTCCCTGAGCCATCATAGCGTCAGCTACTTTCTCAAAGCCTGCGATGTTAGCGCCCATAACATAGTCGCCCTCATGGCCGTAACGTTTTGCAGCATCAACCATGTTGTGTGTGATGTTGATCATGATATTTTTCAGTTTTGCATCAACTTCATCGAAGGTCCAGGACAGACGCTCGGAGTTCTGGGACATCTCGAGTGCGGATGTTGCAACACCACCTGCATTTGCAGCTTTTCCAGGTGCGAAGATTACGCCGTGCTCCTGCAGATATTTGGTTGCTTCCAGAGTAGTAGGCATGTTAGCGCCCTCGCATACTGCAGTGCATCCGTTCTCAACAAGTGCTTTTGCATCCTCAAGCAGCAGCTCGTTCTGAGTTGCGCAAGGAAGAGCAAGGTCTGCTTTTACAACCCATACGCCGCGTCCTTCGTGGTACTCAGAGTTTGGACGATATTTCTTGTACTCGGTCAGACGGGCACGATTTACTTCTTTGATCTCTTTTAATGCAGCTACATCGATTCCGTCTGGATCGTAAACCCATCCGTTGGAGTCAGAGCAGGTGAGAACTTTCACACCAAGCTGAGTAGCTTTCTCGATTGCATAGATTGCAACGTTTCCGGAACCGGATACACAAGCGGTCTTGCCTGCGATGTCGATGCCGTTCAGTTTCAGCAGCTCCTGGGTCAGGTACAGCAGTCCGTATCCGGTAGCCTCTGTTCTTGCTAAAGATCCGCCGTAGCTTAAACCTTTACCAGTCAGAACGCCTTCGTATACGCCGCGGATTCTCTTGTACTGTCCGAACATGAAGCCGATCTCTCTTGCGCCTGTTCCGATGTCACCAGCCGGTACGTCGGTGTCTGCGCCGATATATTTGCAAAGCTCTGTCATAAAGCTCTGGCAGAATGCCATGATCTCTCTGTCAGATTTTCCTTTCGGATCGAAGTCAGAACCACCTTTACCTCCGCCGATCGGAAGGCTGGTCAGTGAGTTTTTGAATACCTGCTCGAATCCCAGGAATTTGATAATACCAATATTTACAGAAGGATGCAGACGGATTCCTCCTTTGTAAGGTCCGATTGCACTGTTAAACTGTACACGATATCCGGTGTTTACATGAGCCTGTCCTTTATCGTCTACCCACGGCACACGGAATTTGATCTGACGCTCTGGCTCTACCATTCTCTCCAGAAGAGCGACTTTTCTGTATTTTTCCTCGTTTGCTTCAATAACAGGGCGAAGAGATTCCAGAACCTCTTTGACTGCCTGATGGAATTCCGGCTCAGCTGGGTTTTTTGCAACTACGGACTCAATAACCTCATCTACGTATGACATGTTAGTTTCCTCCTTGAAATTTCTCCCTTAATGTAGTGCAGAAAGATTTCTTTAAAAGATCCATCTGCGGTTCTCATCAGCCTTAAAGCGTGGAGAAAATCATTTCCGCACTCTCTCGCGTCTCCGGTGGATTCTCCCGTCCTCCGGATCACTTAATTTTATAAGGTCAACGATTGGTTGATATTATAGCATAAAATATCCGGTTTTTGCAATATTTCACGCAAAAAATTCCTAATAAATCATGATTTTGTAGCGTTTTCTAATATTTACCCAGTATTTTTGTCGATTTTGTATATTTTTACCGAAAGTACTATAAAATTTCGCGTGCTGATTCTTTAGAAAATAAAGATTAGCTGCGGTTTTTTGTTTTTATATTAGGTGTTTTCGATTTTTTCTTCACGCTCCAGCCAAAGGTTCCCTGCTTTTTCCCGATTCCGAAGTACTCTCCGTGGGAATACACAATCGGTTTCGCGCGGTTCAGATCGAAGCGGCCGCGCTCATCCATGTATGCCTCATCCGCATGGACAGCCACAACTTTTGCAAGAAACATGTGATGCGAGCCCAGTTCGAGCACCTGCTCCACTTTACACTCGATATTAACCGGCGACTCCCCGATCATCGGTGCGGAAATCTCCTCCGCCTCGACTTTCGTCAGTTTCATCTCTTTGAACTTATCCACATCTCTTCCCGAGCGCACGCCGCAGTAGTCGGTCGCATAGCAGAGGTCCTCCGTCGTCAGGTTGATGACGAACGCACCGCTCTCTTTGATCATCTGATAGCTGTAGCGTTCCGGCCGCACCGAGATCGATACCATCGGAGGATTCGTACACACCGTGCCGGCCCAGGCAACGGTGATGATGTTGTCCTCCCCGTTCTTTCCGCGCACCGACACCATGACCGCCGGCAGCGGATACAGCATATTTCCCGCTTTCCATGTCTGTTTTCCCATTCTTATTTCTTTCCTTTCCTCTTTTTCACCCTTTTATGACCGAAAAAAGCGTGCCCCGGATCTATTTTCAGGCCCGGAACCACGCTTTTTTATTTTTTCTGTTTTTACTGATTCTGCAGCGCCATCATAAATGCCGGAATCAGCTGTTTCTTTCTCGACACAACACCCTTCAGCTCGCAGCTGACCTCGTTGACCGGAAGATCTTCAAAAGCTTTTTCGATGACTTCCTTTGCCCCGCTTCCATAATACAGAAGCTCTGTAGATTCTTCTATAATATTGGTCAGCATAAAGAATACCATCTCGATGCCGTGTTTTCCGCACTCGCTTTCCATCTGCGGCAGAAGCTGTTCCTTGATGGATTCCAGCTCGCCCGCATCGAGGGATGTAATCTGGCCGACACCAAACGTAACATCGCCCATGATGAATTTTTTGAAATCCTGGTAGAAAATTTCTTCCGGTGATTTATCTTTCAGGTTGCTTCCTGCACGGAACATTTCGGATGCAAACTCCGGAATGCTGATGCCTGCAATGTCCGCCAGTGCCTCTGCTGCCGCTTTGTCAAGAAACGTACACGTCGGCGACCGGAACATCAGCGTATCGGAAATGATGGCTGCGCAGAGCAGTCCTGCGATGTTCGGCGCGATCTCCAGCTCTTTTTCCTTATAAATTTCATACATAATCGTTCCCGTGCAGCCCACCGGCTCATTGCGGAACATAACCGGCGCCATCGTCTCAAGTGATCCCAGACGATGATGGTCGATGATCTCGAGAATCTCCGCCTCTTTGACGTTATCGACCGCCTGTGATTCCTCATTGTGATCGACGAGAATCAGTTTCTTTCCTGCATTTCCGATCAGGTTCCGACGGGAAATCGTTCCCACATATTTTCCTTTCTTGTTCAAAATCGGGAAATCGCGGTGTCTCTGATTTTTCATAACTTCTTTGATATCATCGAGGAAATCTTCGGTGTTGAACGTGATCAGATTGCTTCTGCGCATCAGATATTTGACCGGAATACTCTGGTTAATCAGACGCGCAATCGTATACGTGTCATGCGGACTGCTGATGATCACACAGCATTTTTCCTCTGCAAATTTCTGAATCGTTTTCGTCACCTTTGCGCCAAGTCCGACGATAATGCAGCTTGCATCCATCTCGATTGCACAGAGCTGGTCCTCCGCACGGTTTCCGAGAATGACAAGGTCATCTTTTTCGATGTAGTTCTCCATCGTATCCGGATGGAATGCGCCGACAACGACTTTTCCGCGGATAAAATAACCATGTTCATTTCCGACAATAACCGAACCATCCAACGTATCCGCGATACTGCGGTATTGCGTCCTTGCCAGTGACATGACATGGCTGTCATAAGAATCCATATAGGATTCTGCGATATCACTGACCGTAATCACGCCCTGCAGATCATTGTCCGGCGAAGTAATCGGCAGTGTGACCACGTTGTTGTTTTTCATCATGGAATACGCTTTCTTCACGGAAATCGTGCCCGGTACGCTCGGCACCTCATGGATTTCAATTTCCTTTACCTGCGTTCCCGCATTCGGCAGATACCCCGGTGCGCGCACGCCAAAGCGCTTCAGTACATACTCGGTCTCCTCATTGATCTGACCGGCACGCCGCGCCATGTAGGTTTTGGTTTTATCTGTCCTGTTCTTGATATCCGCATAGGCAATCGCCGAACAAATGGAATCCGTATCCGGATTTTTATGTCCAATTACATAAACTCTTGAATTTGATTTCATAATAGTACTCCTCCCTTCTGTATGTTTGTGGTATACAGTAAGTTCGTCCCGGTAGTTTTACTTCTTTTTTTGTAACGACTACAGTTACTGCTCACTTCGTGACCAGTAACCGCCGCCCTGCACATGCAAATTCGCTCCGCGAAGTTCCGGGCGGCCACCTGAATCACTTTCTCCTGCAGCCGCGCAGCAAGTGCGCGTCTCAGTAATTTTGGTAACGGCTACACACATATTACCATCCTTTTTTCATCTGGTCAAAGAAAATCTTTTATGTTAAGATAAACGCAGATAGAAAAACGTGCAAAATTGAACCCGATTTTTTCATAAATCCACAATTTTCCTCTCGTTTTCCTGTTATTCTTACGAAAAAGGGGTGTTTCATTATGTCAGAAGAAAAATTAACCATGGATGACTTCTCCGCAGAGCTGGAAGCTTCCTTCAAAAAAATTGAGGAAGGCGACATGCTCACCGGAACCGTCATCTCCGTAGATGAAAAAGAGGTGATTCTCGATCTGAAATACTACGCAGAGGGCGTCATCCGCGCCGAGGACTTCAGCAACGAGCCTGGCTTCTCCTTAAAAGACGCTGTTCAGGTCGGTGACGAAATCACCGCAACCGTGATCCGCAAAGACGACGGCCACGGCAACATTCTTCTCTCCCGCGCAGAGGCAAACGATATCCTCGCATGGGAAAAACTCGCACAGTACAAAGAAGAGAAAACCGTACTGGATGTAAAAGTCAAAGGAATCGTAAACGCCGGTGTTATCGCTTACGTCGAAGGAATCCGCGGCTTCATCCCGGCTTCCAAACTCTCCCTGAACTACGTGGAAGATCTGAATGAATACTTAAACAAAGACATTCAGGTACAGGTTTTTGACCTCGACAAAGAAAAAGACCGCCTGATCCTCTCCGCCCGCGAAATTCTCCGCGAGAAAGCAGACGAAGAGCGCAAAGAGAAAATCTCCAACGTAGAAGTCGGCCTCGTCACCGAAGGAACCGTTGAGAGCCTGCAGCCATACGGCGCCTTCATCAGCCTCGGAAACGGCCTCTCCGGCCTCGTCCACATCTCCCAGATCTGCGCCAAACGAATCAAACATCCATCCGCAGTTCTGGCAGTCGGCGATAAAGTCAAAGTAAAAGTCATTGCCATCAAAGACGGCAAACTCAGTCTCTCCATGAAGGCACTCGACGACGTTGCCGCCGAAGAAATTCAGGAAGAAACCATCGAACTCCCGGAGACAGAGGAAGTGACAACGACACTGGGATCGCTGTTTAAAAATATTAAGCTGAACTAAAGTTGCATCAAAAAAACAGACTTTCCATTCTCACGCATTCCTGCGTGTATCTGGAAAGTCTGCTTTCTATTATAAGAATTCTATTAGCCCTTTACAGCTCCAATCACAATACCTTTCACAAAATATTTCTGGAAGAACGGATACACAACCAGAATTGGAAGTGCTCCCATAACTGCAACGGCCATTTTGATACCAGTCGCTGGAAGTGTAATGCTTTGTGTCAATGCTCCTCCTGAAGCACCGCTCATCAGATACTGCACATCCAGAAGCATCTTATTCAGCAGAACCTGAATACTGTACAGTTTATCGTTATTGATATAGTACAGACCATTCAACCAGTCATTCCAATATCCGAGGCCGACCAGAAGTGCCAGTGTAGCAATAATCGGCGTAGACATCGGAAGAACAATTTTTGCCAGAATTCTCCACTCACCTGCTCCGTCAATTCTTGCAGCCTCGATGACCGCATCAGGAATGTTGGTGGTGAAATACGTTCTCATCATGATGACATAGAAAGCTCCCATCAGAAGATTTGGAACAATCAGTGCCCAGATGGTATTTTTAATATGAAAGATTCCAGTCCACATCATATAGGACGGTACCAAGCCACCGTTGAACAACATCGTAAAGAAAATCACAAAGGAGAAAAATGCTTTTCCCGGAAGCTCTTTTCTTGACAGTGGATAGGCAAACAATGTTGTCAGAGTCAGGTTTGCCACGGTTCCGACTACCGTTACCAGTGCGGAAATGATATAACCTCTTACAATACTGCCTGAATCTACCAGCAGTGTTTTGTATGCATCAAAACTGATTTCACGCGGCCAGAAAGAATATCCATATTTTAATAGAATGTTCTCTTTGGTGATTGATGACATAATCAGCAGAATAAACGGGACGATACACATAGCGGACAGTAAGATCATAATCACATTAGCTGCAATCTGAAAGCTTTTATTTCTTTCAACCATTTTTCATACTCTCCCTTCGCTTAGAATAATGCACTGTTTTCGTCCAGTCTTCGAACAATCAGGTTTGCAATCAGTACCAGTGCAAATCCTACCAGTGACTGATAAAGACCTGCTGCAGATGCCATACCGATGTTGTTCAGCTCCATCAATCCACGATATACGTAAGTATCGATGGTGTTTGTCACGTCGATCAGCGGTCCGCTGTTCATTGGTACCTGATAGAACAGTCCGAAATCGGAATAGAAAATACGTCCTACACTCATCAGCGTCAAGGTGATAATGGTTGTTTTCAATCCCGGTAGTGTGATATGTACAATTCTCTGCCAGCGGTTTGCACCGTCGATAGATGCAGACTCGTAAAGACTGGCATCCAATCCTACTACCGTTGCATAATAGATAATGCAGTTATATCCCAGGTTTTTCCATACATTGACAAAGATCAAAATGAATGGCCAGTACTTCGGATCAGAATACCATCCGATGCCCTGTTTTCCCATTGGTTTCAGAATACTGTTATTAATGAATCCGGCATCTGTGCTGAGGAATCCATATACCAGGTAGCTGACAACGACGATAGAAATCAGGAACGGTACCAGAATTAACGTCTGGTATATTTTCTTTCCCATCGTGGAACGGATTTCATTCAGCAGAATTGCCACTGCAATTGCAAGTACGGTTCCGACTACGATAAAGATTACGTTGTATCCCAGTGTGTTTCTTGTAATTGTCCAGGCATCTTTTGTCTTAAACAAAAACTCAAAGTTTTTAAGACCTGTAAACGGGCTTTTCAGGATTCCCAGACTGTAATTATATTTCTTGAATGCAATGATAATTCCAGCCATAGGCATATAGTTATTGATAAATAAGTATACAAGCCCCGGAAGCAGCATCAGATACATGGGAATAAATCTGCGGATTTTACCCCAATTTCTTTTCATCTTCCCAGCCTCCATTATTTGTTGGCTTCCAGCCAATCATCTAACTGTCTCTGTTTCTCAGCGATGATGGTATCTGCTCCTGCTGCTTTCAACTCATCCAGGAATTTCGGAATGGTAGTTTCTGGATCCAAGGAACCGCACTGCAGTGCAGGACCATATTTGGCAGTTACGTTTGCGCATGCAGTTACTTCGTTCTGTACATTTGTGTTGTCCCATGCAAAACCTTTGGCCGGAGAAACAACCGCATTGTTGTTGAACTCCTGGGTCTGATCCCAGATATCCGGATCATTTCCTTCCCATACATAGGAAATTGCCTCATTCGGCCAAGCCCATGGAAGACTGGTATAACCTGTGTTACTTGCTGTTACACCGTCTGGGTAGTTGATGACACCGTTGTCTTTGTCTGTAAACTCATAATGAGTTCCTTCCAGACCATTGATAAGAATATTTGCCAGATCCGGGTTTGTGTAGATCTCGTTTAATACCTGTACAGCTCTTTCCGGTTTATCACTGTTATGCGGAACATACCATACAATGTCAACACGTGTTGTGGTAGTATATGGTTCTACCAGATTCAAAACAACGATTTCTTTTCCGGACTCTTTTTCGATCTCCTGCTCGATACCTGGTTTTGTATTTGTAAAACGTCCAAAACCTTTACCAGAACCAATCAGACTATTTGCCATTTCAGTAGAAGTGGAAGCATCCGGCATGATCAGACCTTTCTGCGCCCAGTCATAGCGAAGTTTCATTTCGTTCATATATTTATCTGTTGCGTAGTAATTAATAACTTCTGTGCTGTCAGAAGATACACTCTCTAAAGATCCGATATCTCCACCAAGGTCATCTGGGTTTGTCATAAGGCTCATGGAACCCACATGAGAAACAATGGGATATACATCTGGATACATTTCTTTTACTTTTTCAAGGAGCGGCTCCAACTCCTCTTCTGTTTTAATAGAACTATAGTCAATTCCGGTTGCATCTGCCATCTCTTTATTCATAGCAAATCCCCATCCCGTTGCTTTCTCTTTATTGGACGGAACACCATAAATATTGCCGTTAAAGGTTACACATTTCCAGTCGGATTCACTGATTTCAGATTTCATATCGCTGCCATAGCTGTCCAGATAATCCGTAATCGGAAGGATCTGTCCGCTGCTGATTGCAGATGTTACATTTCCACAGTACTCATACATCAGATCCAATTTTTCAGAAGATGCCAGTGTCAGGTTGACCTGCTGATCATAACTTCCAAATCCAACACGAGTCAGCTCAACTTTAGTATTGAATTTTTCCTCGGTGATTTTGCTTGCTGCCTCAGAAATTTTTGCGCAGTCATCTGTGCTGGCATCGCCAGGTGCCAGAATTTTTACCGTATAGCTGTCCTGATTGCTGCTGTCTGCGCTCTTGGAAGATCCGTCATTTGAGCTGGACGCGTTATCGCTTCCGCAACCTGCCAGCATACTTCCCGCCATAACAGAAACAAGTAAAAATGCCATTGCTTTTTTCTTATTCATTACATTTCTCTCCTTTGTTCTTTTCTTTGTTTTACGAATAGCTATATCCTATCAAAGAAATATCTCTTTCTCTATAAAATCTGTGACTTTCTCTTTATATATTGTGACATACCACTGTAACTTTCGTTATTTTAACGAATCTGTATACTTATTTCTTGAAAACACACGACATCTATATTAGAATAAATGGCATGTTCCAACAGTTGAAACGCTCACACGATTTTTCTTATATTGTTATATTTTGGGAGGTTCTTATGTTATCTCGTAAAAATTTTTACATCTCATCAAAAATTTTTTTCACCTTTATAAGCCTTATCATGCTTATTCCGCTTACATTTCTGACGATATTTTTTGATTTCTACTCACTTCGCCTGCTGAACCGCGAAATCGCTTCTGCAAATCGAAATGCTCTGTTTCTCTATCAGGAACAGTTAGAAGCAGATCTTTCCCAGATAGAAACCTCAATGGCACAGAACTGGGCTACGAACTGGAATTATCAGAAACTAAAATATAAACTTGATCCGCTCGATGTTCATTTAAATACACTCTCCATTGTGAATAAAGCACGGGAACAGCTTGCTCTGACAGAATGTCTCGGTGCTGTCTATATTTATTCTGCTCCCAATGATGTCTGCCGCTGTGCCTATCAGGACTGCTATTCCTATAAAGAATTAATAACAATGCAGAATTACGTAAAATCCCTTGATTTTGAATCAACTCCCAAATCCTGGTTTTACGATAAAGTCGGTGATAAATACTTTTTGGTTCGCCTTATCGGTTTTTCCAATGCCTACAGTGTTTCTCTCGTAGATTTTGATCTGGTCATGGCTCCATCTCGCCTCGCCACACAGACGCATAAAACTAGTTCACTCGTCTATCTTTCCAACGACGGAACCGTATTAAATCCTTCTAAAACCATTACAGAAAATAAACTGACCTTTTCGCCTGAAGACAATAACCACATCAAAAAAGGACAAAAAGAAAACTTTTTTGTTGTACAGGATCGCTTAAAATATGCTGATATTACCATGCTTTACCTTTCCCCTTACCAGGGAAGCCAGTTTTATTTAAATGCGACACAGATGTTTGCCATCATTGCCTCTGTGCTGGCACTGCTTTTGATTCCGTTCATGTGTTTTTTGGCCATCAAAATTTACTTTTCTCCATTAAGAGATGCAATCGCTACCATGGAGAATATTCGAAACGGTAAATTGAACTCAAAACTGCAGGAAACACAGTTTATCCGTGAATTTTCCGTCTTTAATTCCACTTTTAACCGAATGATGGATGAAATTCACAATCTGAAAATCCGCACTTATGAAAATAAGCTGATCATTCAAAAATCTCAGCTGCAATATTTTCAAATTCAGTTGAAGCCTCATTTTTATCTGAACTGCCTGAAAACTCTTTACGGTATGATTCAACAGAATAAAGGAAACGATGCACAGCAAATGATTTTATATGTTTCCCAGTATATCCGCTATACCTTCCGCGACAACAGCAGTCTTGTGCCACTGCAGACGGAACTGAATCAGGTACAGAATTATTATAAACTTCAGAAGCTAAACACAAGAGATTCTTCTGAGCTGACCATTTCTGCCGATCCCGCTGTTTCAAAGTTTCCGGTTCCCATGCTCTGCATTCAAACATTCGTCGAAAATTCTTTTAAGCATGGGCGAATCTCCAGCCAGCCGCTCAATGTACACATTTCCGTACAGCTGACAGAGACTGAAGAAGGAAATTATTTAAATATCAGTATTCAGGATAACGGAACCGGATTTCCGGACGAATTTCTGCAGTCCTTTCTGCAACATACAGAAGATGCAGTAACCGGACAGCACATCGGTATACACAATCTCCGTCAACGACTTACCTTACTTTACGGTGATCAGGCCGGACTGATCTGTATGAACAATTCCTCCGGCGCCCTGACAGAAATTATCCTGCCCATCCAGGAAGAACCAAATACCAGTTCAGAAACTAAAAGTAGCTTACTCTCAAACGAAAATTTGTTTTCATTATCCTAGAAAGAGGAGGAATCCCGAATGAATGTATTGATTATTGATGACCAACCCGATGTTGTCGCCGGTATTCATTCCGGCATCAACTGGGATGCGCTTTCCATCCGACAGGTTTTCTATGCTAACGACATTATCCGTGCGCGTGAAATTCTTTCAAACAATTCCGTGGATATCATGCTCTGCGATATCGAAATGCCGCTCGGCAGCGGTCTTGAACTTTATGAATGGGTTGCGGAGCATTTTCCAGAAATCAAATGTATTTTTCTCACCTCACATGAAGATTTTTCCTATGCACAAAAAGCACTGCAACTCGGCGGATTCGATTATCTGATTCAGCCCGCTCCCTACAGTGCAATTGAGGTTTCCATTCAGAAAGCAGTCCTGCAAATTCAAAAGGAAAAAAAGGAAAAATTTTACAGTGAATATGGAAACTATTTCAGCAAACGCGAAATGGATCTTCTTGATGTGCTTTTAAATGAATTTTTGCAGAAACAGCCTGCAGAACCGCAGAATATCCTGAGTTTTCTGGACACGATCTCCATAAAACTCGATCCCGGCCGTTCCTGTGTTCTGACTTTGATTGATATTCTCGAACATGACACGCCACATCCAGTTCGTGACCTTTCTCTCCTCCGCTCTATCCTGCAGAATGTCATTTCCGAGCTGTTTAAGCCGTTCACTAAAAAACTGCTTTTCTGCCATGTCCACGAACAGGTTTTTGCCCTTATTTTATACGAAACCGATAATTTTACAAAAGATCAGGTGCAAATTTATTTGCATACTTTTGTGGAAGCCGCTTCACAGTATCTCCACTTTAAAATAGCATGCTACTGTGCTCATTCTGCAAATTTTCTTCTGCTACCAGATAAAATACAGCAGCTTTTGGAACAGCGCAGTGAAAATGTGGCAAACTATAGCGGTATTTTTTATCAGAAATCCAGTATTTCCCAGGTTCCCTACACCCCTCCGGATTTTGTCCACTGGAATGTCATGCTCTCCTCTGGTTATTACGATGCCGTCCGTGCAGACATGCATGATTATCTGCTCCGCCAAAAAGAATCCGGTCATGTAAACCAGAAAATGCTCAGTCTCTTTTTACAGGATTTTCTTCAGCTCTTCTATCAGATTCTGAACCATCACCACATCGGTGCACACGGTGTTTTTGAAAAAGAATACGATATTCACGCTCTGAACAACTCCTGTCATTCTATAGAAGAGATGCATAAACTGCTTGATTTTTCCGTTGATTATCTAAAAAGCCTTCAAATTAGCGCAGAACCAGGTGTTTCACAGATCGACCAGGTGGTAAATTTTATTCAGAAAAATATTCACCAGAATGTTACCCGCACCGAAATCGCACATCAGGTATACATGAACCCGGAATACCTCTCCCGGCTTTTCAAAAAGGTAAAAGGAATTTCACTTTCTGACTATATCGTGCAGGAAAAACTGAAAATTGCGATTTCCCTGCTTGAGGGAACCAATCTCCCGGTCAGTGTAATTGCAACGAATATCGGCTACACGAATTTTTCTTATTTTACACAGGTATTCAAAAAAGTCTACGGAATTTCTCCGAGTGAATACCGTCAAAAGAAAAAATAATGCAAAAATAGTACTGCGGAGCGTAAAGTTTTCCCAAATAAATGTTAATACCCGGGTATAACGAAAATACGTTCCGCAGTATTTTATTTTTGCATTACTGTTTTATCTTCAAACAAGTTTTTATACCGGCATCGCCGCCACAAAATAATACATCACAACAAAATGACAGAAGCTGCCACCCATCACAAACAGATGGAAAATTTCATGTGTTCCGAACTTTTTATGCTTCGCGTTAAACATCGGCATTTTTAAGGAGTAAATCACCCCGCCGACCGTGTAAATGATGCCACCCGCCAGCAACCATCCAAATGCCGGCCGTGAAAGAGCCAGAAACAGCGGATGAAATGCCAGTACACACAGCCATCCCATTGCGATATACAACACTGAGGAAAACCACTTCGGACAATTGATCCAGAATGCCTTGACAAGAATTCCGCCAATTGCAGCTGCCCACACCAATGCACAAAGTACAATTCCCGTCCGTCCATGCAGCGCAATCAGACAGATCGGCGTATAACTTCCCGCAATCAGCACGGAAATCATCATATGATCAAACTTCTTCAGTCGACGGTTTACCTTCCCATTTACATCAAACGTGTGATACACGGTGCTCGCCAGATACAGCAAAATCATACTCAGCATAAACACCGCCATCGCAACCACATGCAGATGATCCGGCTCCCGCGCCGCCTTCAAAAGCAATGGCAGCGTTCCCACCACCGCCAGGATCAGCGCAATCCCATGTGTAATCGCACTGCCAGGATCCTTGATTCCATTTTTTCTGATATACTTCATTCTACTCACTCCTTTCCTGTCAGAAACGCTGTGTATTTTAATTACTACTTTATGTAGTTTTCATTACTACTTATCATTGTTTCTTTTATTATAGCAGGATAAAATTATTTTTCAAGTCAAAATATCTATTTTCTTTTGAAAATGTTCGACCTGCTTTGACACAAAAAAACAGACTGCTCGCTTACGCATACCATTGTGCCTGTTTGAGCCGTCTGTTTTTGTATTTTTATTGCTTCTTCGCTTGAATCAGCTTCCATTTTTCTACCCGCGAAAGCTGCTTAATTTCCCATTCTCTCCGCATAGCCTCCTGTTTTGTTAAAAAGGTTTCAAAATACACCAGTTTTACCGGTTTGCGGCTCTTTGTATATTTCGCTCCTTTTCCAGCATTGTGTGCCTTTACTCTGCGTTCCAAATTATTGGTCCAGCCTGTATAAAAAGATCCATCGCTGCATTCCAGAATATATGTAAAATTCCCCTGTTCCATTTCAAATTCCGTTCCTTCTGTTCATCTGTATTCTATGTAACTTTAACACTCGGTTCTTTTAGGCGCAATCAAAAAAATAAGAAAGAGTCCTGCTTCGCAGGAAAATTCAACGAAGTTTCCTGTAAGCAAAAAACCGTCCGGATTTCTCCGAACGGTTTTCTCATTTTTATTTTTACTGCATTGCCAGCTCATCTACCGCCAGTTTCAATGCGCCCATGATACCCTGGTTGTCGTTCAGGCTTGGAAGTACAATGTAGCTGTCGAGATCCTCAAGTTCTTTTGTTACAAGATATCCGTTCAGCTGTTTCTTTACTTCTTCTCTTACGAGCGGCATCATATGCTCCTGATGCATAACGCCTCCGCCCAAAACGATTCTCTGCGGGGAGAGCAGCATGATGCAGTCTACAAGTGCCTGTCCGATATAGTAAGCCTCAAGCTCCCATACCTCTTTTTTGTCTGCCAGCTCAATACCTTTTTTGCCCCAGCGTGCTTCAATGGCAGGACCTGCAGCAAGGCCTTCCAGGCAGTTGCTGTGATACGGGCATTTTCCGCCGTAAGTATCTTTCGGATGTCTGGTCAGCAGAACGTGTCCGCCTTCCGGATGAAGCATGCCGTGCAACAGCTTGCCATTGGAAATAATTCCCATTCCAACGCCCGTTCCGATGGTGATGTAAATGCTGTTGTCCAGACCTTTTGTGATTCCCCAGGTAGCCTCACCCAGTGCAGAACCGTTTACATCGGTATCAAATCCAACCGGGATGTCCAGTGCATCTGCGAAAGCGCCTACGATGTTGTAGTTCTTCCATGCTAATTTGGGAGTTGTGGTAATGTAACCATATGTTTCGGATTTTCTGTTCAGGTCGATCGGTCCAAAGCAACCGATTCCCAGTGCCTGAATGTCCTTCTCTTTGAAATACTCAATCATTTTCGGAACGGTAATTTCCGGTGTCTCGGTCGGGATAGAAATTCTCTCATAAATTTCTCCATTTGCGTTTCCAATTGCGCAGACCATCTTTGTTCCGCCTGCTTCTAATGCTCCAAGTCTCATTGTGTTTTTCTCCTCTCTTATGCTTCTGGATTTGAGCAGATTACAGAAAGTTTTCCTTCAAATCTGCATCCATTAAAATTAGCCGGTATAATAAAGTGAGTACCTTTCTTAACCGGAATACCGTTTACAGTACCCTCTCCGGCGATTACACTTACATTAGTATAATATTTTTTCGCATCTAAGGTGAATACACCGTCGATGTCGTATTTATCTACAGAGTAGAACTTGCATGTTACAAAATGGGTATGTACCGCGCCCGGGATTTCCTCTGTAAAGGTATCGATATCTGCCGGTTTAAACGGAGCCTCGATAACATCGATACTCTGCTCTACATGAAGCTGTCTCGGTTTGCCGTTCTGCAGTCTGTCATAATCGTATACACGATAGGTGATATCGCTGCTCTGCTGTGTCTCCAGAATCAGTGTGCCGCCTTTGATGGCATGTACGCATCCCGGATTGATCTGGAAGAAATCTCCCTTATGTACCGGCACTTTGCGGATGAAATCGCTCCACTCATGATTGCGGATCATTTTCTCCACTTCTGCCTTGTCTTTTGCATTGTGTCCGATAACAATTTCTGTACCCGGTTCGCAGTCCAGCACGTACCAGCACTCGGTCTTTCCAAGAGATCCATTCTCATGCTCTCCTGCATAAGCATCATCTGGATGAACCTGGATGCTCAGATCATTTTTTGCATCAATGATCTTGATCAGCAGCGGAACCTGGCTTCCCGGGTAATTTCCGAAAATTTCCGGCTCCTCGTTCCAGAGCTCACCTAATGTTTTTCCATCAAATCTTCCGCCTGCCACACGGCTCATTCCGTTGGCATGTCCGCTGATCGCCCAGCACTCGCCGGTTGTATCGCTCGGAATTTCGTAATCAAATACGTCTCTTAACTTTGTTCCACCCCAGATTGCTTCTTTGAACACCGGTCCATAAATAAAAGCTCCATATTTTTCTAATCCTCCTTGTTTTCAGGATCTGTCCACTACATCTATTTTAACCGATAACATTCAAAAACGAAACCCCTAAAATGACAAACTTTCACATTTTCTGTAACCGGTTACTTTCCTTTTATTCCGCCTTTTTTCTATATCAAAACAATCCTGTTTGTTATATGTAAAGCTGACTGTTTTCAGCCAGCCTTTTTTATAAAAAGCAATCGAAAAACGGTATTTTACCATCCGCGGTCTGCGCCGCCTTTTTTGTATTCAAAACCTGTAAAAAAGATTCGATTGCGAATCCTACACTTTATAATACTTTCCCGCATCCCATTTCGTGCAGGTCCTCTTTTTTATTCCGAAATTGCCGGGAGATATACCATAGGATCAATGGCTTTTCCATCTTTTTTCATCTCAAAGAAAAGATTGCTTCCCTCTTTTACATAATATTTCGTCGGTGCTGCAACTGCTCCGATCCGTGCTGCTTTCTGAACTTTCTGGCCTGCTTCGAGGGAAACGTCTGTGAGCTGTCCGTAGATGGCTTCGTATCCATTTCCAAGATTCATGGTGACGGTGAGGCCGGTTCTTGCATCATTTTCCACACTCACAACTTCTCCGTCCGCTGCCGCCAGAACCGGAGTTCCTTCTGCCGCCGAGAAAACAACGCCTGGATTGCACTGGTAAAGATCCAGTGTCGGGAAATAAACGGTATTTTCCATGTTATACGGAATCAGAACTGTTCCAGTAACCGGCAGTTCCATGATTGTCGCTTCGCTGAACATCAGATCCTGTGCAGCCCCTGCTGTCTCAACTGCCGTTTCCTGATTTTCTGCAGAATCCACAGTTCCGGATGCTGCACTCGTTTCTTCATTCGCCGCTGTTTCTCCTGATCCTGTTTCTCCGTTCTGATCCGCCGCTGTTCCGTTTACCGCCTGCGCGTCCTGTCTTTCTGTATTCCCATCTGATTCTTCCGGTGCATTCTGAGCCGTCTCTGCATCTGCTTCTGGATTTCCCGCCGCCTCTTCTTCACACGCCGCTTCCATTTCCGGCACCTGTTCCAGACTGTTTTCCACATCATCTGCCTGATCCTGTACGGCACGCGTTCCGTCTGCATCTCCCGCCGTCTCCTCCGTCTGCTGTTCTGTAGTTCCGGTGCTTTCGTCCTCTGTAAGCTGTGCCGTCTCTCCCTGTTTCGCCTGATCTGCCTTACCGTTTCTCGCATCCTGCTGCCAGGTCAGCACTCCGCCTGCAATCATCATTGCCAGTGCCGCTGTGATCACGCCGATTCTCAACTTGTCTCTTTTCATGTTCTTACCACCTCTGCTGATATCTTTTTAAGCATTTCAGAGGCGTTTTTCGATTTCTCGCTCTCCTCCTGCTTTTCTACAGTAAGCAGTATTTCCCATCCGGCGCGATCTATACACAAAAACTGGATTTTTCCTTTCCGTTATCCACAATTTTTCCCCTGCGCTTCTTTCTTTTGTGGAAAACATAATTCTTTTCTGCGCATTCCGTGCAAAACATCCCCAATGTTATCCACACCTTATTTTCTCGACTTGCTTCACGTAAAAAAAAGAGCCGGAACCGGGAATTTTCTCCCGTTTCCAGCTCTCGCTTTCACCTGTATTTACTGTAATCTTCCATACACCGTACTCGCATCCGCGATGCTGTCCACCGCAGATCCCGAATCCGTCATGGCCTCTGCCGTAACAAGTATGTACTCTTCTCCTCCATATTCTGCAAAGCTGACCAGGCACTGACCCGCCTCATCGGTAAATCCGGTCTTTCCGCCTTCAATGACTGCCCCGTTCTCCAGTGTCGTACTCATCTCATAGCTGGTAAACCGGTGGAGCATCGTGTCATACAGCGTAATTCCCTCCGGGTGTGATGCGGTAGCTTCCGTTGTGTAAACCTCCCTCGTCACGATCTCGCGAAACGTATCACTCTTCAGACACTCGCTCATCAGCACCGCAATATCACGGCAGGTAGAATAATGGTTGTCGTTATGCAGTCCCGTGCAGTTCTCAAAATGCGTATTGGTAAGTCCCAGTTCTTCTGCTTTCTGGTTCATCATGGCCACAAAACCTTCTTCCGATCCGCCGACTGCTCTCGCCAATGTCTCACAGGCATCTGCGCCGGATGGAAGCAGCACACCATAGAGAAGATCACGAACTGTCGGCTGTTCGTACGGATTAAATCCCGCTACCGACGCATCCTGTGCCGTCAGTTCCTCGAAGATGTCCTCCGGAACCGTAATCGTCTCGTTCAGATCCGGAAGATTTTCAATGGTAAGCAGCGCTGTCATAATCTTTGTCATCGACGCCGGATAAATTCTCTCATCTCCGCCCAGATTCATCATCTCAGCCAGATCGCTTTCCCGCACCAGCAGGGCATGCTGACTGTTCAGACCATCTGACGAAATCTGCTGTACCGGCTCAGGCGTCGGTGTAATCTCCTCCTCCGGGCTGGAATCCGATATCGGCGCTGAACTGTCCCCAGCAAGAGAGGATGACGAAACCGAAGAGGATGCGCTTGCGTTTCCATCCATCTGTTTTTTCTCGTTCTTCTGCATCTGATATCCAAGCACGCCAATCAATCCGATAATGATAACAAGCAGAACACTTAAAATCACTTTCTGCTGAAACTGGCGTCTTCGTCTTTTGTTTTTCTTTTTTTGTGCCATAAACAGATTCCTCCGTTCTTTTTTATTCTTTCAAAGCATAGTACATTTCCTGCTCTTTTGCAAGATTTTCGCCGTAACCTTAAGATAAACATAATCAAAATTGGTCCACCGGACCAATTTGGGATATGCAGAACAAAAAAAGAACCCTCGAAAGGGTTCCACATAGTGAAGCATCGGGGATTCGAACCCCGGACAACTTGATTAAAAGTCAAGTGCTCTACCGACTGAGCTAATGCTCCGTAAAATATGCCTAGTTCCGGAATCGAACCAGAGACACGAGGATTTTCAGTCCTCTGCTCTACCAACTGAGCTAACTAGGCATAAAATTGCGGGAGTAGGATTTGAACCTACGACCTTCGGTTATGAGCCCGACGAGCTTCCAGACTGCTCCATCCCGCGATATCCTATTTTTGTACTTGATTTCTCAAGTAAAGCCGATGATCGGACTCGAACCGATAACCTGCTGATTACAAATCAGCTGCTCTGCCAATTGAGCCACATCGGCCGATTGCCTGATTGGCAAGTGGGTGGTGGTGGATTCGAACCACCGAAGCAATTTGCAGCAGATTTACAGTCTGTCCCCTTTGGCACTCGGGAAACCACCCATAAAAGAATGGGACCTACAGGGCTCGAACCTGTGACCCTCTGCTTGTAAGGCAGATGCTCTCCCAGCTGAGCTAAGATCCCATTTTTCAGATATTTAGTTATGAAAAGCGACCCGGATCGGGATCGAACCGACGACCTCCGCCGTGACAGGGCGGCGCTCTAACCAGCTGAGCCACCGGGCCACAATAACTATTTTGAAGATATTTGATATACCTTCAAAACCGCATACACTTAACACCTATACATCATACCATACTTTCTTTCCGAACACAACCATTTTCTGCAAAACTTTTGTTTTGCATTTCAGGTCAAGCCCTCGACCGATTAGTAACAGTCAGCTCCATGCCTTACGGCACTTCCACCCCTGCCCTATCTACCTCGTCGTCTTCAAGGGGTCTTACTTCTTTCGAATGGGATATCTCATCTTGAGGGGGGCTTCACGCTTAGATGCCTTCAGCGTTTATCCCTTCCCG
>NZ_QTVR01000040.1:0-8652 GCF_003460685.1 Blautia sp. OF03-13
AAGGTCTTTGCTGGAGGCAAAAGTTCCTGCAGTAAAGCGTAGAACCTCATGTGTTTATGCAGATCTGAGAGAACTGATTTCAGAAATGGAACTGCGTAAAGCAGCATAAACACAGGCAGATATGTAGTGGATTACCTGTTATGTGGAAACCTGCCGTATCCGGCATGGAAGAAGCGCGTATCCGTGCAAAATCTAAGTAACAGGCGTATCCGCCGATATTTGGTCTGCCGCTTAAAGCGGCCGGAAGCACGTGACTTTAGTCATGTGAGGTTCACGCGGAAACAGGAGTTTTCTTTGTGCCGGAAAACGAGAAGGAAACAGCAGGTCTGGTTCTTTACCAGAATCATGAGAATCATTTGAGGATGGAAATCGCAAAAAAAGCAGGAACAGAAAGTTTTTCGTGTTGTAACGTGTATCAAAGGAACAGAAACGAAAGCAGCAGAAGTTTTACTGCGGGGAGAGACGGAACAACTGCTGAAAATACGCCTGCAATGCCATGATCAGACGGCAAAAGTATGGATTGCGTCAGAAAATGGCTGGGAATGTGCAGCAGAGGAAATCAGTCTTCTTCCGTACACAACAGAAGAGGCAGGTGGTTTTGTCGGATGTACCATCGGCATGTATGATTCTTCTAATGGAATGGAAAGTAAAAACCATGCAGACTTTGCATGGTTTACCTGCAGCAGCAGGAATTAGGGATTTTTCTGCAGTTTTTCCGGATGAATATACATATCGCGGAATTCCGTAGGCGTACATTGTTTGACAGAACGGAAGACGCGAAGAAAGGTGGAAAGACTGGAGAAACCAGACTGAAGTGCTGCCTCCGTGACAGGAATATCGGGATCGGATAAGAGCAGCATGGCATGATCAATTCTTTTGCGATTAAGGTATTTGTAATAGGTGGTATTTGTAAACTGCTTAAACAGTCTGGTAAAGTGGTATTTGCTGAAGCCTGCTGTTTTTGCAACGTGATCAAGGGAAAGATCTTCCGTGCAGTGTTCATCAATATAATTGCAGATGGAAAGAAAACGATCCAGATATTCTTTCTGTTTTTGCGGTCCGGCATCAAAACGGCAGGATGCAAAGGCCTGGTATCTGCCGATCAGAGAAAGAATATCAAGCATGCGCGCATAGATAACGGCCTCCGAAAGAAAGGAATCCTTTTCGTATTCCGAAAGAATCTGGCAGATGAGATGATAAATATCGGAATAAATATCAGGAGCAGTCTGTGGTGTAAGGGTGAGAATGGGGGAAATCAGCGAGAGAATGGAATTGAGATCACGGATTTTTGAGACAACAGACCATTCAATCTGCAGAATGATTCGTTTTCCGCTTTCCGGTGCTGCAAGAGAGTGGAGGACTCCTGGACAGATGAAAATAATATCACCTTCCTGAAGAAGAATGTGCTTATCCCCAAGAAAGACTGTG
The DNA here is from genome assembly GCF_003460685.1 of Blautia sp. OF03-13. Classification (NCBI taxonomy): domain Bacteria; kingdom Bacillati; phylum Bacillota; class Clostridia; order Lachnospirales; family Lachnospiraceae; genus Blautia; species Blautia sp. OF03-13. The sequence continues at coordinate 1,429 of NZ_QTVR01000040.1, forward strand.
TAAGTTCCTTCCAGAGGCATAATGATTTCCATGGGAGTATGCCAGTGAATGGGATAATCTTCACAGTCTGTATTTACAAAAAGCCGCAGACTGCTGTTTTCTTTATACGTTACGGTTTCATGAATCCCGTCTAAATGTTCAATCATAATATTGCCTCCGCCGGACTGCTGTAAATTTGATATTATCATAATACAGTAAAACGGATATCACAAGAGGAAAAGAAATTTTAAAAAGAAGAGAATCGAAAACAGAATTCCAATCTATAGCACTCCAAAAAAATACTGCATACTCTTGACAACAGGTCTATGATAGAGTTAAGAGGTGATTATTATGTTACATGATGAAACACGAAAACTACTTATTGAAGCTTGGAATTACCATCAGCTATTTCAAAAGGATTTTTAACAATTCGTCCAACGGACTGCATAGGGTGGTTTCATTCGTGTAATTATGTGCAATAATTTATTAGATTGCTATAGTATGACCCTGAAATATCATACGAGGAGAGACTATATGAAGATAATAGGAAAAAATCCAATTACAGGGCTGGACTATCCGGATCCGGATGTCATCCGGGTAGACGATACGTATTACATGGTAAGCACCACAATGCACTTTGTGCCGGGGTGTGAAATCCTGCGGTCTTATGATCTCGTTCACTGGGAACATCTGAGCTATGTGTATGAAAGACTGGACAGCACAGAGGAACAGAGACTTGTCGGGGAGAAAAACTGCTATGGAAAAGGCATGTGGGCTGCATCGCTCCGATACCATAAAGGGATGTATTATATTTGCTTTGTGGCGAATGATACCGGAAAAACATACCTTTATACTGCTGATAATATCGAAGGACCATGGGAAAAACGCATCATAGAAGGCTTTTATCATGACTGCTCACTTTTGTTTGAGGATGATCATGTTTATATTGTTTCCGGCAATAGAAATATTCGTCTGCAGGAATTGAAAAAAGATCTGAGCGGTCCAAAGGAAGGCGGACTGGATCGGATTCTGGTCAGTGACAGTCGGAATCCGGGGCTTGGTTTTGAAGGAAGTCATTTTTATAAAATCGATGGAATGTATTATTTATTCCTGATTCATTCCCTTCCGGACAGGTGGATGCGGACGCAGGCGTGCTATGTATCAGACAGCCTGACGGGAGAATTTAAAGGCGGAGATGTATTGTGTGACACTATGGGATATTGTGGGCAGGGCGTTGCACAGGGAGGAATTGTGGATACGCCGGACCATAAATGGTATGCCGTGCTTTTTCAGGATAGAGGTGCCGTCGGCAGAATCCCGGTTCTTGTGCCAGTAAAATGGGAGAAAAATGTCAGAGTTACCTGTATGCCGGCGCCGGGCGAACAAAAAGAGCAGATCATAAAAGAAAATTATCCGGTATTGGGTGATTCGGGAAGGGCACTCTGTGAAGTGGAAACACAAAGCACAAGACCGGATGCACAATATCATCCGCTTGTGGAGAGTGATGATTTTTCGGAATGGAATCCGGAACAGAAACGGCTGTTTGGAACGTTTGGATGGAAGAGCTGCTGGCAGTTCAACCACGAACCGGAACTTTCCTGGATTGAGAATGATGCAGAAAAAGGATGCCTTAGAATGGTCTGCAGAAAGCAGTGCAAAAATGTCACGCAGGCAGTCAATACGATCACCCAGAGAATGAAGTTTCCGGTGTGCATAACAGAAGTAACCGTTGATGCGGAAGGAATAAAGGACGGAGATTATGCAGGAATGTGTGCATTACAGGGATGTTACGGCATGGCGGCCGTTACAAAGCGTGATGGACAGATGCTTCTGGTTATGAGATCTCTCGAAGAGGAACATGACAGCATAGAAGGAAACCAGGGCAACAGTGAAGAAATCGAATGGGAAGCAGTGGCGGTTGAATCATCGAAAATAAGAATCCGGATGGAAGCGGATTTCCAGAACCAGCACGATAAAGTCCGGTTTTTATACTGGAGCGATGAAAAATGGAAACAGATCGGACCATGGCATCAGCTCTATTTCAAAATGGATCATTTCACAGGATGCAGAGTGGGACTGTTTGCCTATGCAACGAAAGAAACAGGGGGAATCGCAGAATTCGGCAGATTCCGATATTTTTAACAAAAAGTTCCCGCCCCGGCATTTATAAGTGAAATTCCGTTGAATTTCTGGAAACTGCTGGTGATCTTTCTGGAGAGAACCATCATTGCCATTCCGCTGATCGTATTGTTTGCAAATATGATCGGGCTGTAAATACAGGAAAATACAAGATCCCTGATTTGGCACTTTTGTGCTGAATCGGGGATTTTTTGGCGTAAAAACGCAGGTAAAGGATTCGTAGATTGACAAAACAGCCTATTTTCGCCTATTCTGAGACTGTAAAACGCTCCGCTGGGCAACATGAGGCGGTGCGGGAACAGCAGGAGGAAGGGACACGACGTGGAAGCGAAAGAGTTCGGGCGGTTTATTGCCGGAATGCGAAAAGAGAAAAAGATGACGCAGGCAGAGCTTGCGGAAAAGATTCATGTGACGGATAAAGCCGTCAGCCGGTGGGAGCGGGGACTTGGCTTTCCCGATATCCAGACGATTGAGCCGCTGGCTCAGGCACTTGGGATTTCTGTGCTGGAACTGATGCGCTCCGAACGGCAGGAGAAGGCGAAGGAAGAGGCGGCGCCGGAAATTCAGTATACTCAGAAGGAGGTGGCCGAAATGCTGCAGAACGCAGGTGATATTTCAAGGCAGCAGAAAAAACAGGACCGGAACGCAAACGTGATCGCGGGATTTCTGGTGATCGGTGTGGCAGCGGCAGCGTGGGCGGCAAAGATCGTAAACGTGGGCGGCGGCCTGATTCTAGGTGGTCTGGTGGCAGCAGCGTTTGTATCGCTGTGGTATTTCTTCCAGAACCTCGATGATGAAGAAAGCCGGAAAGTCTATGGGGCAGCATCCATTCTGTCTATCGGCATTCTGGCATCCCTGGTAAATTTCGTCTGGGGCGATCAGCTGGCAGAATTCATTCCCGGCGGTCTGGAACGAAAAGAGCAGATCTTCTGGACCCTGTGGTATCTGTTTGTTCTGGTAATGATGATGATCGGAACCATTCGATGTATCCGCCGACAGAGACAGAAAAAAGAAAAGAAATACAAAACCGTTCTTTTCACGGCAATTATGGCGACGATCATGTTTGTAACACTGTGGCAGTATCAGAACACCATGCAGAACCGGTACAAAAACACAGGAATCTGGAGCGGCGCACAGCAGTACGCCGAGGTGCTGCTGAAAAGAAACAAAAACCTCGAAAACGACTGGCTGATCGGCGATGAGTCCTGGCGCGAAGGAAACAAAAATACTTTCGAAATTCGCCTTACCTATTACGCTGATGCCGATGACGCAAAAGAGGGACGTGAAAGCGAATATCAGTACAAGATTCATTTTGATGATGTTGACGGCTACGTCATCAAATCAGAAGGCGTACCAGAGAAAGAGATTGTTTTCCCGGAAAATAAATAAGAAGTGAGAAACGGGATTCCATTCTTGCGCCTCCCACAGAAAAAGACTATACTCATAGTATCAGCATGTACGCTCGGAATCTTTCTGCACTTGCTTTTGCGACTGACGGAAAAGCATCTCACAAAATCAAGCACAGAAAGATTCTGAAAGCACATGTAGCATAAGAAGGAGGCCGTAAAACATGGGACAGTTTTTAAACAGCAGGGAACCATACGATAAATACAGAACTGTTATACTTGAACTGAAGGTAGATCATACACCGGAAGAAGCGATTGCGCAGATTAAAGAGAAAGAATATGCTTTGCGGTTCAAGGGAAAGATGGCGGAAACGGAACGATATACCGGGCGTATACTGGCGGTTGGAATCAGTTATGATAAAGAAACAAAAGAACATGCCTGTAAAATAGAAGTATTGTGATGATTTGCAAGCTGTGGAAAAAGGATATCGTGTGTGTAAACGGAGGAGAGTAAGTAAAAATAGTAATCTTTACTATTTTTACTTGCTTTTTTCTCCATCATAGGATAATATAAAAATATACGGTTCGGAGCAGGTTCCGGGCAGGAAAAAACAAGATGGAAAGGATATGGATTTTTATGAAGATTACAGAGGATATTATCTACGCGGGAGTCAACGATCATCAGGTAGACCTTTTTGAAGGTCAGTACAGAGTGCCGAACGGCATGGCATACAATTCTTACGTAATTCTCGATGAAAAAACGGCAGTTATGGATACCGTAGATGCAAACTTTGCGGATGAATGGCTGGCAAATGTTGCGAAAGCACTGGCTGGCAGAAAACCGGATTACCTGATCGTACAGCATATGGAGCCGGATCACTCTGCGAATATTGAAAACTTCGTAAAAGCATATCCGGAAGCAACCGTTGTTGCAAACACAAAAACCTTTGCCATGATGAAAAACTTTTTCCCAAAGATGGATCTCGCCGGAAGGAAACTGGAAGTAAAGGACGGTGAGTCCCTTACGCTCGGAAAACACGTTCTGACCTTCGTGTTCGCTCCGATGGTACACTGGCCGGAGGTTATGGTTACATACGACAGCACGGACAAGGTTCTGTTCGCAGCAGACGGTTTTGGAAAATTCGGTGCACTCGACCGCGAGGAACCATGGGATGACGAAGCACGCCGTTATTTTATCGGTATTGTCGGAAAATACGGTTTGCAGGTACAGAAGCTCCTGAAAGTAGCAGGTACGCTGGATATCCGGAAAATCTGTTCCCTGCACGGTCCGGTTTTGACGGAAAATCTTGGCCACTACATTGAAAAATACGATATCTGGTCTTCTTATCGTCCGGAAGAAGAAGGCGTTGTGGTTGCCTATACTTCTGTTTACGGCAATACAAAAAAAGCTGCCGAATTGCTTGCAGATAAGCTGAAAGAAAAAGGCTGTCCGAATGTTGTTATTTACGATCTGGCAAGAGACGATATGTCCGCCGCCGTAGCGGATGCTTTCCGTTACAGTAAGCTGGTTCTTGCAACGCTGACCTACAATGCAGGTATTTACCCGTTCATGCAGGATTTCATCAACCGTCTGACAGAGCGCAGCTCCAGAACCGCACCATTGGTCTGATCGAAAACGGAAGCTGGGCACCGACCGCAGCGAAAGTGATGAAAGGCATGTTTGAGAAGAGCAAAAATATCACCTGGACAGAGAATAATGTAAAAGTAATGTCCGCTGTGAAGGAAGAGAACGTAAAAGAGATCGAGGCACTGGCCGAAGAACTCTGCAAATAAGAAATTAAGAAGAGAAGAAAGAATATGGGAAAAATGCTCCGCTGGACTTTGCGAAAGGCAAAGACAGCGGAGTCTTTCGTTCTCCTCTTTTGGAAAGAAGATTCTGTGGAGTTCCGGAGGGAGCAGGATCGCCCTGCGGTGGGTCAAAAAAAGCCGGGGTTGAATTTTGCGAAAGCCTGCGGCCGCCTCTTTGTAAGTGAGACTGCATCAGGTTTCTGATCTTTCAATTTTGATGTCATAATATTCTGAAAATAATAAAATATAAAATAAATTAAAAGAAAGTATTGACAAAACAGAGAAGATGAGTTAATATAAGATCAACAAAAGAAAAGAGAACAAAAATAAAAACAAGAAAGAAACATCAAAACGAAAAAGAAACATCAAGACGAAATCTAAGAAAGTAAGAGGTACAGTCCAATGGCATAGTTAATCTGAACATCAAAAAAATCTCTGAAGAGTTTACATATAGAACCTAAAGGAGATGATTCCAATGAAAGGCAGAGGCCCATAGGGAAAAAATAAAAACAAAAAAATCCAGGAGGTACGGTCCAAAAGGAACATAACGAAATACCCCGAAATCAATGAAAGCAGCAGGTGTATAAAATGAAATTACTGGAAATTCATTAAAAGCCCGGTCGAGAGAAAAAAGAATCGATCGGGCTTAAACTATGTCTGCTGAAAAATCTGTTTGACTGCCCTGCGGTCTGCGCGAGCCGTGAAAGCAGAAAAGACGCTGTAGCCCCGAAAGAAACGAGAGCATACAGCGTCCTTTTTATTTTATGAAATTGGATGAGATTCTGCTATATAATACGATTCTACCATTAAGGGGTGTACTTTTTGGGACAAAATAGATACTATAATTTTGAAAGGGGGAAGTATTTATGGACCTTGTGAAAATCGGAAGCTATATTGCAGAAAAAAGAAAAAAACTTGGTATGACTCAAAAACAGCTTGCTGAGAAACTGGGTAAGAGTGATAAGTCAGTTTCCAAATGGGAACGTGGGATTTGTTTACCAGATGTGTCTGTGTATTTAGAATTATGTGAAATATTAGGCATCAGTCTAAATGAATTTTTGGCAGGTGAAGATATTGAGGTAACTAATGTAGAAAAAAAATCGGAAGATACACTGATACAGATATCAAAAGATAGTAGTCATAAACAGCGTTATTTAAAGAAGATTATTGCTATACTTCTTATTGCTGTGGGAGTATTTGCTATTACTCTTGGAATCATGGTATGTAATAAATTGCGGCAACCACAAAATTATATAGAAGCAGTAGACCCGGATAGTGTAGAAATGAAAACGGCTGAATTGTTGTCCGGAATTGATGGAACCATGATGTTTCGATACAATTCAAAAGATACATTTCAAGCATTATACGTTTACTTGTCAGAATATCATTCTGGAAAACGAGTTTCTCATAAACGAGTTTTGGAACTTTCCTATGAGGACGTGAAATCTGCAAAAAATGGATTGATTGTCATCACTCCGGATTTTGATAATTTTACTGCAAAGCTATTGCAGCAGATGAATATTCAAAATATATGACAGAAACGCCAATCTTGGAAGGTGTTGCAAACAGAGAATATTATGGAAGATCTGCGACCTCTATAGAGAACAAAAGCACGATAGAGTACGGAACAGAGCAAGGATTGGCAGCACTGATCTATGGCGAACAAGGAGTGAGTTCGTTGCCGATACAGGACATTACAGGAGAATACATAGATACAGATAATGAGTATATGTATTATTATTCGGCTGAGTTTGTAAAATAAGAATAGCAAAAGTGAGAAGAGGATATCACAAATCATTGTTTTGATAATTCGGTGGTATCCTCTTTGTGGATTTCAGAATTGAGACTGTGAGAAAAAGTCTGTAAATAAGATTCTTCTATGATATGCAAGGGTGGTGAGCTTACAGTTTGAGCTTTTCACCCTTGTTTTATATATAACAGTTGTTGAATG
>NZ_QTVR01000041.1:0-8290 GCF_003460685.1 Blautia sp. OF03-13
TAATTAAACTTTTAACATCTGGACACTTTTATTTGTTTCCCAGTTAGAAATTGTTTGTCTTGAAACAAATATTTTAAGAGCCAGTTCTTCTTGAGAAATTTTTTGTTGTTCCCTAAATTTTTTGATTTGTAATCCAATATCCATCTTGAATCTTCTCCTTTATTGTATATGAATATAGCTATTTTGTCTGTCAAAAGCCTTTGACATTGCCATTTTCCCTTGTCAAAATAGTTTTACATGGCTTAAAACAGAACTTTTCAACTAATTATATCGGTTCTATATATAAGTTACAAGAAAAATATGGGCTCACATTTATTTTTTCATCTGTCCTTGCGGTACATGGTTCTGTGGATTGCCTGCGTTCTGATTGCCTTTATTCTTCAACACAATATCCTCTGCCTTTACATACCAGTCCACATCTGCACCCGTATAGGTTTTTCGTGATACCGTATCGGCTACTGGATTGACAAGCTCCACAACTGCATTGTACGGAAATTCCCTTACTGGTACTTCTGGCGGTACAGACACGGGGATAATTCCACCATGCAGACTGCACTTCAAATCATAGATACGCTTTTTAAGCTGGGTACTCGGTGTCCCGTCCTCATTCTGCAAGAATACATCACGCACTGCTGTAAATTTTAATTCTCCAAATGTTTTCTCTTTGTCAATAACAAAACCGTTTGATAATCTCATAATATTTTCACTCCTTTACTTTTCTTCAACTGCTACAATATCATCAGCAAGTAACACATAATCGGTATGTCCCATATCCCCAATTGCGTAACCTCTGCCGTATAATTTCGGATTGACAAGTTTTACTTTCTGTTCATACTTGAAATGCTTTTCGCCAGCCTGCACGGGAATTTCCACGACAACATTTTCGCCTTTCTGCACATCAGAATAAAGGTTGTAGCTTCGTCTGGCTAAGACCCTGCGGTTATTTTTATCTCTTTCAAAGATAGGCTCGCTTTCGCCTGCAAATTCAAGTGTTCCAAAAGACTGTGCCATATCTGGCACGACATATTTCATTTCCATATTGTTTTACCTCGTTTCTTTCTATATTTGATAAGTTTTTGATAGTGATTTCTTATTCTGGCGGTTAGGGAAGTACCAGCAAGTCCCCAGATAGTAAAGGGTAAAATAAATGCTTACGCACCCTTGACTATCCGTGTTCTTGCAGGTAAGTAGCAGACAAGCCAGAATAAGCGGAAGTCTGCCGACACGGTATCGGCGGAGAACGTGATTTTTCTTTTCTCATATCGTTACCGCCTTATGATTTCTTCATTTTACGGCGTTTGCAGAAGAAGATACCTGCCAGTCCAGCACCAGAAGTTAGTAATAATGCAAGCAGTCCGTAAAGGTTCGTGTTATCGCCCGTTTTTGGACTGTCTGTTTTATGCGGTGTATCTGGTGTCTGTGGTGTTTTGGGTTTCTCTGGTTCTTCTGGGACTTCGGGTTTTTCCTTAAAGGTAATCGTCTGTCCCTCGTTGTCAATGTCTTTATGCTCGGTAACTTTCTTCGGCTCGTCTGGATTGCTTAAATCGTACAATTCTTCAAAAGTTACAAGCTGTTTGCCGTCAAGAGAAGTAGCGTCAAAGGTAAAGGCAACTTCCGCTTTCATAGTTTCGCTGTCTGCGGTAAAGGTGTAATCACTTTCCACACGTTTTCCATTGATAAGAAGCTCTGCATTTTCTTCTTTCAACATCTGCCAGCCTACAAGTTTGTACTGTGTGCCGACTTCTAAGCCCTCTAAGGTTATGGTATCAATGATTGTTACCTCTTTTCCAGCTTCAAGCTCTTTGTTGCCGTCCTTATCGGTAGCAGTCGTATGAATTTTGATGATACGCTCTGTGATAAGTACCGTCTGTCCGTCGTCCTCAATGTCTTTATGTTCCGCAACTTTTACGGGTTCTTCTGGATTGCTCAAATCGTATAATTCCTCGAATGTTACCAGATTTTTACCGCCAAGCTCGGACGCATTGAATGTATAAGTAATTTCCACTTTCATAGCTTCATCATCAGCGATAAAGGTATAGTCATTTTCTACACGCTTTCCATTGATAAGAAGCTCGGTGTTTTCTTCCTTTAACATCTGCCAGCCTTTGAGCTGATATTTTGTGCCTTTTGTAAGTCCGTCTAATTTGACGGTATCAACGATTGTTACCTCTTTTCCTGCAAGGATTGTCTTTTCGCCGTCCTTACTGGTCGCTGTGGTATGGATAGAGATTTCTTTTTCGTATTCATCAGTCAAAGTACCTAAATCAATCACAAGGTTATTTCTTGATACCACGATTTCAAAAGGTGGGATAAGCTCAAAGCCTTTGTTACTATCGCAACGCATTTCTTCAATGATGTAGGTATCATAAGGCAACGCCCCTTTGCTGTCGTCTGGTTTAGAAGTTCCAAACCATACACCGTCCTCGCTGGTCTTTCCTGCGTTGGTATTATGCTTATGAGAAGCCCAGTCAGAAGAAGTGGAGAATTGCCCGTTATCATCAGTTACCACAACATGACTTTCGCCCGTTGTCTTGCTTGTGATCCTAAAGGGAACATCAGCAAGACGCTTGTGTGTGCCTGCTCCGATTTTTACGCCCTCAATATCTCCACGCTTAATCTGATTGTAGATAGAATGGGCTTCGTCGGTTAAATCAACGATTTTTCCATTCTCTGTGATTGCAAAATCAATCGGTTTTGCACCGTCTGTCAAATATCCGTTTGGAGCTTCACTCTCAACGATACGGAATTTTCCATAAGGTAAAAGGTCAGCAGACGTAGAAGCGACACCCTCAATGTCTGTATGGATTGTCTTTACCACTTCATTTTTCTTGTATAGCTTGCCCTCAACCAGTACCGCATTATCATTTAAGGAAATGATGTCAAAGGCAGTATCTTTCAAAGTGGCACTTCCTTGTGGTTTTGTATCGCCCGTTTCTAAATCTCGTTTCTGAATTTTCACACCGCCACGGATAACCTTGTCTGATACAGAAAACTGGTTACTTCCAGTCAATACGGCAAGGTCGCCGTCCTCGGTAATCTGTGTTACATATAAGCCCTTAATCTGTTCGGACTTATCGCCAGCCTGCATATATGCACCGTCCAGCAAGTAACCGTTTGGAGCTTTTGTTTCTTCTACGGTTAGTGTTCCAAGTGGAAGAACGGCTTTGCCGTCCTGCATATAGAAACTGTCGCCAGATACCTTGTATGCGTCCGCTAATTTTGTAACATAGTGGATTGTACCGTCGCTGTCTGTTTCGGCGATTGTCTTTGTAACCCATGTTCTTGTAGCTTCGGCAGGGAGATTGTCTTTATTGTAGAAGCCAGTATAATACTTCCATGTAAATTCCGCACCTGCTAAAGAAGCGTTCCCCTGCGGATTGTCTTTCTGTGTTTCCATATCAATCTTGAAGAGTTCAATCAAAGTGTCTGTTACCTTTGGTGTATCTGATACGTTCAAGGTCGCTGTCTTTCCAGCTTCAACCTTTAAGGAATATATATTTGTATCAACCTTATATCCTGCTGGTGCGGATAATTCCTTGATATAGACTGTGTCAGCCGTTACCTCTACGACATCTGTATTTCCGTTTTCATCAGTCGTAAGGGTGGCAAGCTGTTTCGTGCAGTCCTTATCAGCAAAGACACCGTATGTCGCACCAGCGATAGAGTAATTCCCGTTACCGTCTGTAATGCTGGTATTACTGGAAGTCTTTTGAAGTTTCGCATTTCCAACATTGAGTTTCGCCCAGAATTGTCCCAATTCCTGCCCCTCGCCAGAGTAGATATAACCGCCACATTCATAGCGTCCTTTATTCTCTTTGACAAAGGCTTTTGCACCAGCGAAAACTTCGTCCTGCGTTGCCTTTGGAATTTCATCATAAGAAGCTCGCACGTTATCGCATTGCCAGCCAAGATGTACGCTTAATCTCTGCCAGACAACAAGCTGTCTTAAAAGGTAGGCGTGGTTTTTGCTTATTCCGTTGTGGCTGTCTGTGTACTGTTTTACATATTCGATAGATAAGGCAACGTCGCTTATCTGGTCGGCACTCATACGGGTGCTTGCGTCAGCTCTGGTCTTGTAGCCATTCTTAAAGTCTGTGTTAATGTCGATACAGTAAGCGTCCTCGCCCTCAACGGTCAAATGTCCCTCATTAAAGGTAGAACCAATCGAACCGTCATTCATTACTTTTTCAACGATACCGACACGCTCTTTTGACTCCGTCCAGTATTGCTTACTTTCTGCATGAACGGGTGTAGTCGGCAAAGCAGTAACGACAGTTGCAAGAGCTAAGAAGCCCGTACACAATCGTTTTAACATCTTTTTCATAAATCTAATGCTCCTTTCATTTTTGGTAATAAAATAACCGTCCATAATGAACGGCTGAAAATAGAAAAGGAACGTCATTTTAGGCGTTCCATAGTCTATGAGTTATTCAATTTTTCTTGTTTCAATACTGATGTGCTGTACCATATCTTTGCATATCTAGGAAAACTTGCGTATCAAGGCTCATTCAATGGTAGTAAATAAGTAGTAAATTGATGTGTTTGTTTCCTTGAAAATGCTGATAGATACTGTGTTTTAGCGGATAATCAGATTTTTATTGTGTTTTTAGCTGAAAGATTGTGTAGAATATGGCTCTAATTAACTTGATATTATGTGCTTTTAGAGTGATATATAGTACTACCAAAAGGAAAGAAATACACCAAACGGAGGTACATAGAATGAACGAAAAAATAGCACATCAGATTGAGAAAATGAAAAAACAGACCATCGGAGTTGAGGTCGAGATGAACAATATCAAAAGAGATAAGGCGGCAAGACTTGCAGCCGATTTCTTTGGAACAGGAAGATACGAAAATACAGCAAGCAGAAATGGTTACATGACCTGGTCAGCATGGGATGAGCAGGGCAGAGAATGGAAATTTCAAAAGGATGTCAGCATTGCCGGAGATGATGCCCACAAATGCGAAATGGTTACACCGATTCTTAAATACGAAGATATGGAAACCTTGCAGGAACTGATCAGGAAACTTAGAAAGGCAGGGACCAAGAGTGATGCAACAAGGGGATGCGGAGTACACATTCACATCGGAGCCAAGGGACATACCCCACAGACAATGAGAAACCTTGCAAACATCATGGCAAGCCACGAAAGTCTGATAGCCGAGGCACTTGACCTTGACAGAGGCAGAATGAGACGCTACTGCAGAACGGTTGACCCAAGATTCTTAGAGCAGGTCAACAAGAAAAAGCCAAAGACAATGAGCAAGCTTGCAGACATCTGGTACGGTTCACAGGATTGCAGCTACGGCAGAAATCAGCATTACAACGCCAGCGGTGCAGAGCGAGCCTACCGCAGAGCAGTGGACAAACTGACGGAACTTCTGGTTGCTGAAGGTGCAATCCATGCTGTCCGGCTGAAACAAAAATCCAAAACCAAACGAAAAAAGAAAATCGCCGCCGCAATCTACGAATATCAAGCAGACTGCGACGGCGAATGGGGCGAAATTGTATTCGATTTTGAAAGCGGCACAGGGTCGATTGTCCGGCTTGCTGATTGGGATACAATTAAAACGAACTGGTTTGCCAATGAGGCGATCCGGTATATTTTATCATTGTCGCCTGATGTTCTCACAAAATATATGCTCGTCCTCTTGAGCCGCCACTTATATCTTGAATCCTTACAACAACTGTAAGTGGTATTTGCTGTGTTCCCATGCTATCATTTTATTACAAATGATAGGAGGTATTCACATGAAACCATTTTGAATATTGAAAATTTAACAAAAATCTATGGCAATGTGCCAAGTCAAACAAAGGCACTGAATGGGATCACCTTCCAGGTGATGCCGGGAGAGTTTCTTGGCATTATGGGAAGCAGCGGTTCTGGTAAATCCACACTGCTCAATTGTATTGCGACTGTGATTCAACCCACAGGTGGAAGCATTCAGGTGGAGGGCGTTAATCTGCAAGCACTCAAGGGAAGGACTCTTGCAGATTACCGTGGAAAAAAAGTTGGTTATCTATTTCAGAATTTTGAGCTACTGGATAATCTGACCGGACGTGAAAATATACTGCTTCCAACTTCTTTGCATGGTATACCCGAAAAGGAGAGCAACCAGCGTCTAAGCCAGTTGGCGAAGTATCTGGAAATCAACGATGTTCTGGACAAATTTCCCTCCAAGATGTCTGGGGGGCAGCGCCAGCGTGTAGCGGCAGCAAGGGCACTAATCCTGAACCCCAGAATGATTCTTGCCGACGAGCCTACCGGTGCTTTGGATTCCAAGAATGCAAGAAACATTATGGAAAAACTGTCCGGATTGAACTGCGACGAACAGGCAACGATCTTGATGGTGACCCATGATTCTAATGCTGCCAGCTTTTGCAAGCGTATTCTGTTCATCCAGGACGGTGTGATCTTCCATGAGCTTCGCCGTGGAGATGAAAGCCGACAGGAGTTCTACGGACGCATCTTGAAGGTGATGGCGCAACTGGGAGGGGGGAGTTCCAATGTTCTCTAATCTGATTTTTCGAAACTGTCGCCGCAGCCGAAAGGAAAACGGCCTGTTTTTCAGCTCCCTGGTGATTTCTATTATTGCCTTTTATATGATTCTTTCCATCTCCACCCAGGATGTAATGATTTTTTTGCAGAAAATGGAGAGCGATGCAGTGAACAGTCTCCTGCTTCTAATTCCTGTGTTTTACGGAGTGACCTTGGGTATTCTTTTCTTCTTGATTTACTTCGCCTGCAAGTATCAATTTGAGCGCAGACGCCACGAGTTTGGTGTCTATCTGATGTTGGGAATGCGCAGAAGCAAACTGTTCTGTATGCTTTTGGCGGAGGATTTGTTAAGCAGTATTCTGGCGCTGCTCATTGGCTTACCTACGGCTGTAGTGCTTTCGGAAATTGTTAGTCTTGTCACCGCTAAGCTTGTGGGTATGGGGATCATCGGCCATCATTTTTCTTTGTCTTGGTCTGCAATAAAATGGACACTGGCAGGATTCTTGGGTATTAAACTGCTGGCACTTCTGATTTTGAGCGGAAAGATCAGCCGACAGGAGATTGGAACTTTATTATCCCAGCCGACGAACCGCTCCCAAAAGCAAATGCCCTCTGTTATCTATGGGCTGGCTGCTGTATGCGGAAGTGTGATGTTGGCAGTGGCTTACTGCATGGCGATTCAGGGAATTGCATGGACGAAGGTAAGTATGATGGGGCTGACTTTACTGTTGGGTTCGGCTGGTACGATGCTGCTGTTCTATGGAATGCGGGCACTGATTGCACTGATTGTTAAAAAAGGCAAGGGAAATAAGCAGCTTCATGTATTTACCTTCCGTCAAATTCAGGAGAATGTCATTCATCAGTCAAGCTCCATGGCAATCAGCTCTCTGCTGATTCTGGCAGCACTGTGTTGCTTTGGTGCAGGCGTGGGAATCGCAGGAACGAACAATCTATCCACTGGCCATGTAATCGACTATACCTTTGAAGATCATACCGTTGAAGATTCGGCGCAGGTTCTTCCAAATATACAGGCAGTCCTGAAAGAAAACGGTTTGGAAAATCAGTTTTCTGAGCTTTTTGAAATGAAGGTTGGGCATATTCGCACCACAGAAGATTATGAGAATGCCTACAGCATGGACGCTGTTATGGACTCTCTTCGGAGCCTGCCCCAGTCGGAAGATCGGGATGTCCTTCTGGACAATCTTGGTTATGCCACATCCCCGTATTTGATTTGTCTGTCGGACTATAATCGTTTACTGGAATTGTCCGGCAGGCCTGTCATTAAATTAAGTGAAGATGAAGCCGCTGTTTATATAGGTTTCGACTTTACTACTGTAAATCGTACCGCAATGCTGAACGGCATACTTACTGAACAGCCTGAAACGGAACTGGTTGGCAGTCCGATTTATCTTACTGGAGAGGTTCAGTCTGTAAATTTGATTACGGATCGTTCTATTACTTTGTCCTTTGCATTGATTCTTCCAGATGAAGCTTTCCTCTATCATACCCAAGGAATGTATGATACGTATGTGAATGCGGTACTCAGTGAGCAGGCTATGGAAGGAAATAGCCTTATGACTGCCTATTCTGGTCTGAACGAGGAGCTGGACGAAATAGGTATCGAATATGAAAGCTATCTTCAGAACATGGGACGCCAGCTTTTCTATACCGTAGCATCCAGCTATATTACCCTCTATCTGGCGATTGTGTTCCTGGTGGTTGCCAACACCATTGTGGGTGTTCAGTTCCTGATGAGCCAGCAGAAAACCGGGCGTAGATACCAGACCCTG
>NZ_QTVR01000042.1:0-7834 GCF_003460685.1 Blautia sp. OF03-13
AATATAAATTTTTAATTAAATTATTTAAATAGGAAAAGTTTAATGCTTTTATTTTGCTTTCCTATTCAGCTCTTTTTAGTGACAGGAGCCAATATAAGATCATAAAAAATTGGACAGATTAGAAACCGATAAGAACCATTGCCAAAGCAAATAAAACCAGCTAAAATAGAGATCAGAACATAAGCACAGTCGCAGGTGTCAAAAGCCGCAAAAGTTGGAAAGGAAGGTTTCAAGATGAGAAAACCAAAACTCCCGACCGGGATTGACAACTTTAAAAAGATTCGCAATGGAAATTACTATTATGTAGATAAAACTTCCCTTGTAGAACAGATTTTAAATAACGGAAGTGAGGTCACGCTTTTTACGCGCCCACGCCGTTTTGGAAAATCCCTGAATATGAGTATGATTCAGTATTTCTTTGAAATTGGAACGGATCCAGCACTTTTTGGCGGCTTGAAGATTTCTAAGAATACAGAGATTTGTGAACAATATATGGGAAAATATCCCGTTATTTCCATCAGCTTAAAAGGAATTGATGCCGATTCCTATGAAAAAGCCCGTGCGCAGCTCATAAAAACAATCAATCGTGAGGCAAGAAGATTTCAATTTCTTCTGGAAAGCGACAAATTGAGCCGGGTTGATAAAGCACTTTTTTCAGAACTTCTGACAAGAAATATGGAAGAAGACACCATTACCAGCAGTATTCAGGAACTGACAGAACTGTTGGAAGTTCACTATGAACAGCAAGTGGTTGTCCTGATTGACGAATACGATGTTCCGATGGCAAAAGCCCATGAAAATGGATATTATGATGAAATGGTATTGCTGCTTCGAAATATGTTCGGAAATGTTTTAAAGACAAACAGCAGTCTTGCCTTTGCTGTTTTGACGGGCTGCCTGCGAATTGCAAAAGAAAGCATCTTTACCGGACTGAACAATTTCAAAGTATATTCGATTACAAATACAGAATTTGATGAAACCTTCGGTTTTACAGATGAAGAAGTAAAGACCATGCTGCATGACTATGAAATGGATGACCGATATGACGAGGTAAAAGAATGGTATGACGGATACCGATTCGGAAAAGTAGATGTGTACTGTCCGTGGGATGTTGTGAATTACTGCAATGATCATATCCATAATCCAGAGGCCGAGCCGGAAAATTACTGGATGAATACAAGCGGGAACAGTGTGATTCATCATTTTATCGACAGTATCAATGAACCGGATATGCTCACAAAAACAGAACTGGAATGGCTGGTAAATGGAAAAACAGTGATCAAACCAATCGATGAAATGGTTACCTACAATGACCTGTATTCGACTATGGATCACCTGTGGAGTACACTTTTCATGACAGGATACCTGACGCAGCGCGGAAGAGAAAGCGATGGCCGCTATTGCCTTGCAATTCCAAACCGGGAAATTCGAAATATCATAACAGAACGGATTCTTACACTGTTTCAGCAGGAAGTGAAAAAAGACGGCAAAATGGCAGAACAGTTCTGCCAGGCACTGCTTGGGGGAAAATCAGCAGAGGTGGAAAGCCTTTTGAATTTGTATTTGCAGAAGACAGTTAGCGTACGCGATACCTTTGTGCGGAAATCACTGAAAGAAAATTTCTATCATGGAATTCTGCTTGGAATCTTAAGCTATAAAAATGACTGGCGTGTATCTTCCAATCGAGAATCGGGAGAAGGATTCAGCGATATTGTGATTGAAATGGGAAATGCAGAAACAGGAATTGTGATAGAAGTGAAGTATACAGATGAGAAAAAAGATCTGGAGAGAGATTGCCGGAAGGCATTGGAGCAGATTCGGGATAAAGATTATACGCAGACACTGTGGCAGGAGGGCTATAAAAAAATGGTGCAGTATGGGATTGCATTTCATTTAAAACAGTGTTGTGTGATGGAAGAAGAGATGCAGCGTAAGCGGAATCGGGATGGGGCTCTGAATAGTTACAATTTGTTATAAAATTCAGGGCAGAGATATTGCACTGAATTTTATATACGGACAAGTTTCTGTCAACATTTTCCGTTCGATATGAGATAAAATGGCAATATTCAAAAGAAAAAGCCTACCATGAGGAGAAAAAAGATGGAAGAAAAGACAGCAAACATGGCAGAGAATATTCGCGTTACATTCACCGGGTTCCACTACATAAAGGATGGCGATTATCCAAATGACTTCGAGGTATGCTTATTGATCCTGAAAGACAACAGCTTATCAGCAGGCTGCTGGGATACAGGATTATATGCCACGGAAGGCGGCAAGCAGCCAGGTGCATTTCGACAGGCAAGGGGCTGCTTTATCGATGCGGACTATGTAAAAGCCTGAACGAAGTTGGAGGATAAGGCGTATAATTTTCAGCAGAACAGCATTGTGTGACTGGGATACGAGAGGAGAATTGCAATGGATAGAAGAAGTAATAATATCGCGATCTTTCAGGACTCCATGGATTTGATAAAAGCAAACCAGAAGCTCCAGCAGGCAGTTCAGTTTTCGATTCAGAACCAAAAGCTGTATGTTCCATCGCAGGCAATTGCACTTCCAGAACCTGGAAAATCATCTTGCAAAACGATTGTTTCATCTAAAAGAAGCTTCGAAGCCGCCTCTGCATACGCAAAAGCCGGAAAGCGAGTCTGCGTCCTGAATTTTGCATCTGCAACTAATCCCGGCGGCGGTGTAACACGGGGAAGTACGGCACAGGAAGAATGCCTTTGCCGATGCAGCACACTGTATCCATGCCTGGATACAAAAACGATGTGGCATCAGTTCTATCAACCGCATCGGAAAGCAGGCGATCCACGCTACAATGATGATCTGCTGTATACACCAGAAGTCGTCGTATTTAAGACCGACACCTCTGCACCGGAACGAATGGAAGAAAAAGACTGGTATCAGGTAGACATCATTACCTGTGCGGCCCCGAACCTCCGAAAGAAACCAAGCAATGCCATGAACCCGTCCGCAGGAAATGCGCCGGTTAAGATTAATGAGAAAGCACTGTACGAACTTCAGATGCAAAGACTGGAACGTGTTTTTCAGGCGGCAGCATCGAACGGAGCGGAAGTTCTGATTTTAGGCGCGTTTGGCTGTGGCGCTTTCTGTAACCCGCCGAGAATTGTAGCACGTGCATTTCGGAGTGCACAGGAAAAATACGCATCCTATTTTGAAATGATAGAATATGCGGTGTTCTGCGGCAGAAATGATACGTTGAATTATGATACATTCAATCAGGCGATTGGAGGTAGAAAATAAAATTTATAGCAACCCCGAAAAGAATGCAAAAAATTCAGTACCACAGAGTGTGAATTATTGTGTCACAGATTTTCGTCGTACCCTGGTACGCTTTAAAATTTGTTCCTTGCGATTCGCATTTTGCAGCATTGTCTTTTTTTCATTATTTTCGGGCTTTTCTATAAGCTGGGCTCTGAAAGAACGTAAAAGCGAACAAAAAATATGACTTCATGAAAGGCAGACAAGATTAATTTTTTAAGAATAAAAAGCGTTATACAAATATCGCCTGTAATAAGTAGAATAGGCTATGACAAACAGGAGAGGGGAAGAGGATAAATGAAGGTTCTGAACTTTGAAGACAGCGTTTACAAAGCAAATGCAATCCGCAAGGTATTGAACCAATGCGGCGTGGCTAAAATTGAACTGGTGTCAAATGTCGAGGATGGTCTGCAGATGCTGAAGAATGCAGAAGACGCTGGGGCACCGTTCGATTTGATTATCACAGATATGCATTATCCCATGAAGCAGGGAGCTGTCAGTGATACGGAGGCGGGAGAAAAGCTGGTTCAGCTCCTGCAGGAGCAGGGCAAACAGACAAAGGTTATCGTATGCTCATCCAGAAATATGAAGCTTCCCGGAGTGTATGGTTGTATCTGGTATTCGGAAATCAGTGACTGGGAAGAAGAGCTGTGCGATCTGGTAAGAGAAATGGAGAAGAATCGATGATTTACGCGATGAGCGATATTCATGGACAGTATGAGCAGTTTCTGACGCTGTTGGAGCAGATCGGTATTCGGAAAGAAGATACTCTTTATATCTTAGGCGATGTAGTAGATCGTGGACCAGAGCCAATGAAAATCCTGAAATACATGATGGCACATTCCAATATCATTCCGATCATAGGAAATCATGAAGTTATGGCGCTACCGAATCTCAAACTTCTGGTGCCGGAAGTTTCGAGAAATTTTCTGGATAAACTGCCGCCGAAGGTGTATCGGGATTTTGACAACTGGACGCAGAACGGCAGTACCAGTACAATCCAGGATTTTCGCAAACTGCCGCAGGAAGAACGGCACCAGGTAGTAGAATACATGAAATCATTCCGCCCATACGGAAAGGAAATTGTTAATGGGCAGGAATACTGGCTGGTGCATGCCGGACTGGATCATTTTTCAGAAACAAAACGTCTGGAAGAATATTCGGTAGAGGATCTGGTGTGGACGCGGATTGATTACGAGATTCCGTATTTCGATGATATCATTGTAGTCAGCGGACATACACCGACACAGAATATCCTTGGGAACAACCGCCCAGGGTATATTTTTAAAGCAAACCATCACATTGCGATCGACTGTGGAGCAGGGAAAAGCAATGGAAGACTGGCGGCAATCTGCCTGGATACAGGGAAAGAATATTATGCACGGTAAATGCTGCAAAGAGCAAAAGAATGCGAACTGGAACAGCTGATCCATGATGTTTTTTGTTATGATGTGATGGGAAAAATTCTTGGGGTAGAAGATGGAAAGCAAGAATATAAATCATACTTTTTAAGTGCATGGTCGCGGATAGAGTGAATTATCAGATAAAAGATGAATAAACGAGAAAAAAACAAATTTATATTAAAATAATGAAAAAAAGAATGGCAAAAGAAAGCGGGCTGCGTTATAATAAAAAATAATTAAAGTGTGTAATGAAAAATTAATGAAATGAGTCTGGGAGAAAACAGAAAAGTAATGGAAAATGACATTTATATCGTCAAAAAGAAAATCAGTACAGAAAATTTTTTGTTGAAATTGAATCAACAGGCACATCAGCTTGAAGTTTATAAAAAGGCAGATGAGCAGGCTCTGCGGAAGAATTACAGCATCCGAAAGGATTTTGTCCCGTGTGAATATACGATTTATGAAAAAATCAAGGAAATGCCATGCCTGTTCGGCCGCGAAGATTCCCCAACTCCTTATGGTGTGTTTGATATTGTAAAAAAATCAAAGGTAAAAGAAGAATATATCAGCGGCTATCATAAAAAGTATGAACGGATAAAATTTTTTGGTTATCTGGTGATTTTCGAAGACTACTTTATTCACAGTGATCTTTATATGGACAGAGTGACATCTGAAACATTTGAGCAGGCAGAGCCAATCAGCAACGGAGATACCGGCACGGCAGGCTGCATTCGGGTCAGCCAGAAAAATGTAGAGTGGCTGCTGGAAAATATAGAAGTAGGAACTACGGTAATCCTTTGAGGGGATGGAAAAAAAGATGGTATTTGCAATTATATTATTTGTTTTACTCCTTGGGTATTATGGAATTGTAAAAGGTGAGGAGGATTCCTTAAAAGCTTTTTTCATCATTATCGGCATTGTGGTTGTACTATGGGGAATTGGGACGTTGTTTAAAGATAATAATGGCTTAGATGATGAAGATTATGAGAAAATCAGAATATATGAAGAAAATCATAAAGATGATGGAAAGGATACAAGGGAACAAGGCGAAATTCTATGGCAGAAGATGAAAAATTGAGGTCAGATGGAATAGACCCTGATGAATATAGAGAACGACATAATTATTAAAATGTGCGAAAAATTAGGAGAATTTCTTTGAGTGGATAGGTGAGAAATGGAAAAATATTGGGAAGGTGTTAAAAATACAGAAGAAATAGACAGAGGGCTCTATATTATACTTCCTCTGCGGTACCAGGGAGATTTTCAGAAAATACCGTTTAGTGCGAAAAAAACAAATACAGACCAGAATAATAAATCAGATGAAGAAAGGGATCGCTCCGGATTTGATTCCGATGATTTTCTGGAAATTCTATCTATAAAATGCCGTTCTGGTGAATTTGTCAAAAGGTGTATGCTGGAGGAGACGGTTGCAACGGTAAAGAGAAAATGGAAAGAAGCAGTAAAGATCCCCTTTCCTTATGATCTGACGCAATTGCAAGTATTTTCTTTCAACAATGGAATTGCCTTTTTAACTGTGTATCTGGCATATAAAAATAAAGACGTCCAGGAAATTTATCAGTTAATCAATCCGGGATACATAGATGATAAAAAACAGGAAATTCAGGACAGTCTGTTAGCAATTTTAGAACAGGAAGTATTTGAATCATGGCATAAGGAATATGGCGTTCAGTTAAAATGGTTCGGCCAAAGCGAAAAAACAAAAATCTACATGATGAAAGAAGCTTACCGACTGAATGTGGCGGCACTTCCGAAACGTTTTGAAGAACGGAAGATTGCGGAGAAAATTGCCTATAATGAACATCGGCTGATTGATGTAACGAAGGAGTTTTCCGATTTATCGGAGAAAGATGTTGAGTATGCATCTGGGGCAAGGGATGTAAATGACAGCCATTATGGATGGGCATGTGCAATTACATCACAGGAGATTGCCTATGCGTATGGTCCAAAATCGGGGAAAACAGTTCCAATTACAGCAGAAGCATTGCCAGAACGAGCAGAAGACGATCTGGAACTAACGATGATTGTAATGTATCAAAAATATACTTGTATGCTGTTGAATGAAAAAATCCATGAGAGATTTCAGGGGATTTCAGCTCAGAGTATTCGAGGACTGAAAAAAGAAGCATTGGAATTCATCGCATACGGAACACTGACACCATCCCAGGTGTCAAAATGGAATAATGTCTGTGAGACATATCGAGCGCTGCAGAAAGAAAATGGCGTGAATGAAGCACTGGATGAGATCAAAGAAAAAATCGAACTGTTAAACGAAGAACAGGATCACATCGACAGCAAGCGGGAATCACGCGTGAGTATGATTATTGCGGTATTTGGATTCGTTTCCATTGTCGCGGCGGCGTTGCAGATATTAGATTATTTGAGTTCAGGGAAAGGGGTGATGATTGGGGGATTTGTTGGTGCTGTGAGTGGTATTTTGACAATCACCTTATACTATTTCAAAAAAATAGAAAACAAGAGTAAAAATAACGAGATTATTTGAAATTTGATACTTGGTTTGGAGGAAAAACTATGATTTACTATAAAAATGCTGAGGAAAAAATAAAAGAAATTACAAGATCGTATGACTTTGGAAATATATGTGACTTAGAAAATCGTGAAATTGAGGCAGAGGAATCTAGTTTTGATACAAGTTCCTATAATTTTCATATTATATCTAAGAATGAAAATGAAATAGCAACATTAATAAAAGAAAGTCGAAAAATTTTGGTGGACGAAATAAAAAAACAGGGAAATACAATTCAATGTAAGCGATCAATTGGTGATATTAAGGAAAGCAATAAACCAGCTTATATTTGTAGTTTAGGAAATAGATCGAGTTTAAAAATTGATCCGTTACAAATGGAATGTTATGTTGCAATATGCTATAAGAAATGTCTGGGGATGATATGTTTTGAACAGATGTTTGTTGAAAAGGACAAAGTGTGGTGTGCTCCGGGTAGAATTCAATATTATAAATGCCCGATAGAAGATGGTGTAATAAGAAATATAAATCAAAATAAAAAAGGAGAATTCGATTGCTGTTATCCAATGAAAAATATGGATAAAAATGAACAGCCTGATGGAAGAGGAGTATATAATTCAAAATATACAGTATGTGATATTAAAGG
>NZ_QTVR01000043.1:0-7586 GCF_003460685.1 Blautia sp. OF03-13
GAAATGCTTTTGCAAACCGAATAGCCTCATCATAAGTTTCTTCATAAAGTCCGACATTATATTGCTTGTCCCAATCATCAGGGATGTCCATCAGACATACCGCTCGATCAGCAATTCCCTGATGCATAAGAGCTGTAGCCTGTTTAAACATCTGCGGTTTAAGATGAACATCAGGAATTACTAATATCTTCATACCATCATACCTTCTTATACTATTCTACTGGATATATCACCCTTTGTCCGGATATCTTCCAACTGATACCGCATTTGCAATGTCTTAATCCAATGAACTGCTGTTTCATAGCACCACCACAGACAGGACATCGTTTTGCTTTTGATCTCATCGCTTACCATGCTCAAGTTAAGCTTCTCTTCTCCATTTACCTGAGGTACAGCTGATCAAGATGCCGAAGCGATGACACAGCCGAACGTTCTGGCAAACAAAACTTTCTGCACATCATCGGGGTAGAATTTGACCCAAAACATTACAAAGGAAAGTGACCCTGTACGACAAAAACATTATACAACAAAAAACACTGATTGGTAGACTTCATCAATATTTTTTTCTACAAATATTTTTATATTATATCATCCACACATGAAATCAAATACATAGCACTGTAAAATCAAAGTAAATATTTCGATCAACAGAACCTTTTATGACAACATCTCTTTCACACAAGTACTTCGATAATCACTTGGTGATATTTTATATCTTTCTTTAAATACTCGGTTAAACGTTCTCTGACTTTCAAATCCACTATCCAGACAAATATTTGTAATAGAATCACTCGTATTTTCCAAACGATGGCATGCATAGTTCAGCCTTGCATCGTTAAGATATTGATTAAAGTTTCTATGGAATGTCTTGGAAAAGAGTCTGGATAAAACATATTTGCTCACGCCCAGGTCTTTTGCCATCTCTTCCAACGAAAACTTCTTCTTGAAATTTGCTGATATATAGGAAACTGTCTGGTAAATAAGATCGTTGCTCCCCACACTGCTCTTTTCTACCAAATTTAATTTTCCTATGCAGCGTGCCAACACAATTTGAAGATATGCCTGTGCAACAGTAATATCCGACTGTTCTGTCTCTAAAATTGCATTTATAACCCTATATACCTCCGGTTCAACCTTTTCCGCTTTGATGATTGGGTATTCAGGAGCCATGGATTGCATGATATCTGCAAATTTGGCTATCGTAAATGGCGATGCGATCAGATAAGTCGCTTTATTTACACCGGGTGTCAGTACCTGATAGTGATGAATAACATCTGGAAATACAAAGCCTATATCTCCTTTTTCCATATGGTATAGTTCCTGTCCGACACCAAGTTCTAATGCTCCACTTGTTACACAAACGATCTCCAGTGCATTATGAAGATGTGGTTCAATATGTTTTGACTTCCTATTTATTGCTATAATCTCCTCTTTTGTGTCAACA
Organism: Blautia sp. OF03-13; assembly: GCF_003460685.1. NCBI lineage: Bacteria > Bacillati > Bacillota > Clostridia > Lachnospirales > Lachnospiraceae > Blautia > Blautia sp. OF03-13. The sequence continues at coordinate 1,445 of NZ_QTVR01000043.1, forward strand.
TATTTTAACTGCATGAAATACTCCCTTTTGCAACATTTGTCTATATCTTCTTTCAATTTGGCAAGCAATCCTTTTACACCTATCTTATAATCAACTTGTAAATAAGGAAAGGAGGAATTGCAAATGAGCAACCTAAAAAAATATCTGAATGACCTTTTAGTATTCTACACTGAATATTTTGAGCATCCTTACCATGTATAAATACTAAAAGGACTATTTTGTGAAAACTGAATATTTTCTTAAGGCCATTTCACAAAAATGAAGTGGTCCTTTTTTATTTTCAAAATACAGTTCTATCACTTTATATATAGAAAAAAGCACTGTCTCATCGAGCAACGACCAGACAACGCTTTCTCCTGTCAATTCTAATTTATGTCTAATGCATCCGTTACTTCATCTGCAGCAATTCCTTTTTCTGCTTTCAGTTTTTTATTTGCATCTTCTACATTCATTCTTGAAAGTGCAAACATAATCAATACATCAAAGATTAACGGAAGCCAAAGATACATGAACTGCATCATATCAAGTGCAGACTGTGGCTGAGTTGCATTTGTTCCGACATATCCACTGAACTCAAGCATCCATCCAACAACAGCGGTTCCAATACCTCCACCGATTTTTACACCAAGAGAAGTACAAGAGTACATCGTTCCGTCAATTCTCTTTCCCTGCGTAAGATAAGTGTATTCAGAGCAAGATGCGATAACTGCATTCATATCTCCCTGCCATGGTCCCTGACCTAAGGCTGCAAGAGCTGTAAATGCCATCATCAGCGGAACACTGCCCATATATCCGGCAACAACAACAAGTGCTCTACCGATGACTGCCAAGACGTAACCTCTTAAGTTCAGTTTATACATACCTTTCCACTTACCAACTAATGTCGGTGTGAAAATCAGGGCAATGATCAGTGGAATATTTACTGCCCATGCAAATTGTCCAAACAAATTCTTATTTTTCAGTACCCATGTCATGTAATAAATGCCAGCTCCAATCATGGCACCATATAACTGCTGTAAAATATATGTTCCACAAATCATCATGTAATATTTGTTTTTAACAAGAAGCTTGAATGCCTGTACCATTCCGTACTTTTCATTATCATTCTTTACTTCTCCTTCATTAAGTTCTTCCTCCGGAAGTTCCTTAACAGAAAGTGCTGAAATCGTATTTACGACCAGACCAATGATTGCATAGATAATAGCAACCGTTCTCCATGCCGCAGCATCTCCACCACATTTATCTACAAATTCAACTGTAATCGCCTGAATCAGAAGACTTGTTGAAAATGCAAAAATAAAACGGTAAGATCCCATCTGTACACGCTCTTTGCTGTTCTTTGTAATCAGTGACGTAAGTGCTGAATAAGCAATATTGTTTGCTGTATAAAACACACCATTTAACAGTGTATAAGAAATAAAGAACCATGCATATTTAGCCGTTGTTCCAAAGCTGACTGGTACTGCAAAGCAGCAGACCAGCGTAATGGCACAACCAATGTATCCGTATAGCATCCAGGGTTTCGCTTTTCCCATTTTACTGTGTGTTTTGTCAATCATTGATCCAAAAAATATATCCGTAAAACCATCAAATAGTTTTGATACGGCAATCAGGGTACCCACGACACCTGCAGCAAGTCCTACCGAGTCCGTCAGATAGACCATCATAAAAGATGTCAAGAACGCATAGACTACATTACCTGCAACATCACCTGATCCGTATCCAATTTTGTTATACCATTTCAAATACTTTTTTTCTTCCATCGAATTTCTTTGCTCCTCATCTTCATCGCACTTAGAATCTCAATATGTCTAACCGTATGATGTCTAATTCTAATTTTTTCTCTGTTTTTGTCTGATTGCTCTGTATATCCGGACTTTACATTGCAATCAGACTATCCTTCTTTGTTTACGGGTTACATGAAACTTTATTATCCCTTTACATACGGTATCAGCGTAAACTGGAACCGGAATAATACATCATCAAATCGGTACTGATCTAATACAACTGGACCACAACTATTAGAACCAATGCCATTTAATGCGTAGTCAACACAGAATACTACACTATCTGATTCTATTAATTCATAATTATGCGTTTTCTTCTCAAGTTCTTCCTGTGTATAATAAGAAGCATTGAATGAAAATGCCTTTTCTGCGGATGCCACAATTCCATATCGGCTGTTGTTAAGCTCTACATATTCACAATCATAATGGCTTCCATTTTCCTGTGGACGGATATAGTCCTCATGTAAATCTCCTACATCTGCCCGGTATAAACCGTGGCTCGCAGCCTGATGTTTATCACAATAACTTTCCTGTGGTCCCATTCCAAAGTATCTTACAGCTGAAAGTTTTTTATCCAGGAACATCCTCACACCAAATCTCGGAAGATCCGGGAATTCATCGTCTTTTGTTACTGCAATATCTGCATCAATCTTTCCAGCAGCTTCTATTTTCCATGTAATCGTCACATCAAGAATCTTCTGTACTGTCTCTGCCACAACGGAAGCATGGCTTGTAATCTTCACACCATGTTTTCCCTGCACAACCTCTGTCGTATAGGCTCTTGTGTAAGCCTTATCATAGTGGGCTTTCTTCCATTCAGACTTGATGTACATATCGTTATCTGTTGGAGCTCTCCAAATATTTAATTCCATCGGATGGTTCAAGTATTCCCGCCCTGCGAATTTCATCTCTGTAAAGAGTGCAGTACGTTTGTCTATGGTATAAGCAAATTCACGCCCCTTGATATGAATCTGTGTATCATTTTCATTTACCTGTAATTCAGAGTCCACTACTGTTTTTGGTATCCATTTCTCTGCAAGTTTACATTTTGTATCCTCTTTACTTACCTCAATTTCATCAAATCCAAGAATATGGTCTTCATTCAACAGTGGCAATTCTTTTTTCAGATGGTAAATAAGTTTTAAATAACATTTCCCATTCTCTGGAACATTGATCTTCAGGTTTGTTTTTCCTTCCCCGTGTGGTGCCACAGAAAACTCCGGAAGTATGCCTTTGCTGATCACAAGACCATCCTGTGTCAGCTCATAACTAATCTTCACATAATCTTTCAAGTCATCAAAATCCATGTAGTTATGAAGCACCAGTTCTCCGCTTTCTTTGTTATAGGAAATAACTCTTGCCGGGCGATAAACATTCTTGTATTCCAAAAGTCCTGTATGTACCGTTCTGTCCGGATATACTAATCCATCCATACAGAAGTTGCCATCATGAATTTCTTCGCCATGGTCGCCCCCATAAGCATATATAGTCTTTCCATTCTCAGCAGTTCCATGAGCAATCGCATGGTCACACCATTCCCAGACAAAGCCGCCGCACATTTTATCATTATCCTGAATCATCTGGAAGTAATCTTCAAAATCTCCAGGTCCGTTTCCCATGCTGTGACAGTACTCTACCAAAAGGAAGGGTTTGCTTCCATCTTTATCCAGATATTCCTGAATTTCGGAAAGCGCCGGGTACATCCGGCTGTACACATCCAGATTGCTGTAATCATATGTTTCATCATAATTACGGTATCTTGCACTCTCATATTGTGTGATGCGGTCTGGATCAAAATTCTTTGTCCATTCCAGTGCTTTTTCAAAGTTGCAGCCATAAGCACTCTCATTTCCCATTGACCACATAACAATACAGAAACGGTTTTTGTCACGTTCCACCATGAGTTTTACGCGATCAACGATTGCCTCTTCCCATACCGGATCATCTGCAATCTTCTCATTCCATCGTTTGAACCGATTGTAATCAGTGTCTTCTTTTCTGTAGATCATAAATGGACCATGAGCTTCAATATCTGCTTCATCTATTACCATGAATCCATACTTGTCACACATTTCATAGAAAAATGGTGCGTTCGGATAGTGGCTGGAACGGATCGCATTAAAATTATGCTGCTTCATTAACGTAAGATCGGTTGTGAGCTGTTCCAGACTGATTGTAAATCCAGTAACCGGATCGGAATCATGTCGATTGACACCACGGAATTTAATCTTCTGTCCATTTAGGTAAATGACCTGGTCTTTAATCTCTATCTTTCTTAATGCAATGTGATCTACAATTACTTCATTCTCTGTTTCAAGAATCAGTTTATATAGATATGGATTTTCTGTATTCCAAAGTTCCGGACTTGCAATTTCTAATACAGCTGTTCCTTCTTCAGCAATACTTCCTAGTGCTACAACTGCTCCGTTTCTATCTTCAATCGAAATTTTTACATTTAAGGGAAAGTAGAATTTCATTTCAATTTCTACTTTCGCAAGCATATCCTCAATTCTTGTTTTAATATGATAATCACTGATTGCCTGTTTTGGGCGTTTCAAAATGTACACATCCCGGAAAATACCACTCATACGGAATTTGTCCTGATCTTCCAAATAGGAACCATCACACCATTTCATTACCAACACTGCCACCGTATTCGTTCCATCCTGAAGTACATCGGTAACATCAAACTCACTGGTCATATGTGAAACCTGGCTGTATCCTATGTAAGAGCCATTGATCCATACATAAAAGCAGCTGTCTACTCCTTCAAAGTTCAAAAAAGCTTTTGATGCTTTCTCATCTCTGCTGTACTCAAAATTATGTACATAAGCTCCACACGGAATATCCTGTGGCACATATGGTGGATCAAACGGAAACGGATACCGGATGTTTGTATACTGGTGTGTATCATATCCTGCCATCTGCCATACACTTGGAACCTGAATCTCATCAAAATTTTCTGTATCATAATTCTTCTCAAAGAAAGAATCCTGAATGTCATAGATGCTGTTAAAATACTGGAATTTCCAAGTTCCATTCAATAACTGCATACGATCTGATTCTTCTCTGTGTTCCACCAAGTTATCCATTCTTTTGGATGCCGGAATATAATAGGCTCTGGCTGGCATTGTGTTTTCGTGCAGTACGCTTAGATTTTCATAATAACGTGGTACGATCATAAATAACTCTCCTCCAATACATATACTTTTTTGTTCTTTGTTTCCCTAAAGCAAACCTTATACTTTACTTTTTTGTTTACGTTCCTTAGTTATGCTATATATAGCTTATCCTAATCCGCAAAACATGTCTATAAATTGGATTAGACAAAATATGCACTAAATGATACAATGATAAAAAGTGCGAAAAGAGGTGCTGTCCTATGTATTTGAACACCGGTTATTTGAACCACTCACATATGGATTTCAAAGACAAAAGTCGTCCGCTGATTGTAGGTAGCTGTGGTACTTACCGTCTTTCCAGACATCCCAAACTTCCTACCTACCGTCCAAGGGGTCGTCTGGATTATCAGATTATATATATCACTGCTGGTTGTGGGCATTTTCATTTTGATAATGTAAATAACGAAACGATTGTTCCAGCCGGCAACATTGTACTGTACAGACCGAAAGAACTTCAGAAATATGAATATTACGGAGAAGATAAGGCAGAAGTATACTGGATTCACTTCACAGGAAGCAATGTGAAAAATATCTTACGTCAATATGGATTTCAGGATAAAGAACGTGTCTTTCAAGTGGGTACATCTAATGAATATGAACAAATTTTCAAGCGTATTATTATCGAGCTCCAACGCTGTCAAGATAATTATGAGGAAATGCTCGTCCTTTTGCTACGTCATCTTCTGATCAGTTTCCACCGGGAACTGACAAGAGAGCACATATTAAAAAATGAATATCTTGATCATGAGATGGATAATGCTGTTACCTTTTTCAGTGAAAACTACAATCAAAATATCAATATTGATGATTATGCTGCCTCACGAGGCATGAGTGTCAGCTGGTTTATCCGAAATTTCAAAAAATATACCGGTTCTACACCAATGCAATTTATTGTGGGAATCCGCATCAACAATGCTCAGATGTTACTTGAAACAACAACTTATTCCATCAATGAGATTTCTAAGATTATCGGATATGATAACCAGCTTTATTTCAGTCGGCTTTTTCACAAGTTGAAAGGATATTCGCCGAGAGAATACCGAAAGCTGAGAAACAAATTCTGAGAGAGTATGAAACTTTTTCTGTAAAATAATGTTTGGAAGGTTCTTCTATGATACAATAAATATCATTAGGAGGACCTTTTATTATGGCAAGACAAAAGAAACCGGTACA
>NZ_QTVR01000044.1:0-7297 GCF_003460685.1 Blautia sp. OF03-13
CAAGAAATATAAGTGATGATGGAAAAGAAATAGTTGATATACCAGGATATGATTCTTATATTAAAAAGGAAACAGTGGAGGCTTTGAGTGCTTATAAGTATGTTGGTAAGTCAAGAAATATAAGTGATGATGGAAAAGAAATAGTTGATATACCAGGATATGATTCTTATATTAAAAAGGAAACAGTGGAGGCTTTGAGTGCTTATAAGTATGTTGGTAATCAAAATGTATATTTAACACCCAATATGACATATAAACCAAGAGTAATGCGTAATACAAAGAATGTTGTTGTAAATGGTTCTGTAGCTGTGTTAATTCCAAAAGAGGATATTCATTTAACAGAGAAACAGATGGAATATTTTTCGTCTGATGAATATAGAAAATTTTATCAAATAGCGAGAAATTACCAGACACGTTCTTTAAATGTAGATGCGACAAGTGTTTTTTTCTATGGTGTACTAAAGGAGTGCTGTAATGGATAATGCAACTATACAAGAGTTTTTAGATGAACATGATTATGATATTAGAAAGACACATAATGGTCGTTGGATAGATCAAAAATGCACAATGGACGTTGTGTGTCTGGTATCAGACTGTATTGTTGAATATACAAGTGGTAGAAACAGAAAAAGCTTTACTGTAAATGATATTTGGTACAATGATTATACAGTAGATAATGTACAACAGATATTTAGCAAGCCAAATCCAACAGAAAAGGCATCCAATGAATATGATAAGTATTTTGGTCAGCCGATAAAATTATTAGATGCTGCTGGAATAATTCATGGAGAGAAAAGTGGACATGGGTATGTTTATTCTATAGTCAATCAGGATTTATTAGAATATATAAGCTTTAGAGAACGAAACTGCTATAATTTTCTTTGTCTTTATATTGAAAAAGTGCTCAGAGATAGTGGGATTTATAGAATTGTTTGAGTATTTTTTCGTTTACAAGATAAGAATAGTTTCAAAGAATTAAAAGATTCATTATACATCGTTTACTATACAAAATACACCTATTAATGGTGCAAAGGAATGTGGGCGTATTTTTACAAAAGTGTTAAATCCCTTAGCATGTAAATACAAAAAGTGTGGAACTGAAAGAGGTCATATTTCAAAAGATATTATTACTCAAGATAAAATTATGTATAACCAGAGAAATTGGCGAGATATATTATCGGAGAAGCCTAAAGATATGACTAGAGTAGATTATGAAGTTACATTGCCAAAACCAGATGAAGACTATATGACCACATATCGTATAAACAGAGCCAAGAGAAATCTTCGTAGATTTAATGATGTATATCGTAATAGTAAAACGGAAGTGTATGATGAGCGACACATAGATGATCCGGCAACTCAGATGCATCATATTTTCCTGCCAATGAATATCCACAGATTGCAGATTATTTAGAAAATCTGATTGCATTAACTCCTACACAACATTTTACTTATGCGCATCCAAATAATAATACTCAGTATATTGATCGGGCATACCAATATTTATGTTTAATTGCAAAGACTGGTTCAATAAGAGACAATTTAATTGGGCATAAGAATGAACCTGTAATATACGATTTTTATCTGTATCAAAATGTATTGAATACAGGCTTAGAAACAGATGAATTCTTTGAAGTGCAGGAGATGGATTTTGACGGATTGCTAAATAAGATTGAAAAATATTATTAGTGAGGATACGAAATGAAACGAAAAGAATTTAAGGAAACATTGTTTGAGACATTGAATAATGTTGTGGATGGAATGTCATATGACGATAAAATGATACTTGTGCATAATTTATTAGTGGATTACGAAAAGGATAATGAAGAAAAGCGTGATACTTCCAATAAAGGTAGTAAATGGACAGATGAAGAACTGAAAATTATTTTGTCTGACGCACCTACAAAAGAAAATTGTGTGAAATATGCTAGGTTATTTAAAAGGGGATATGGCAGTATAGAACAGATTTATAGATGGTCGGTGACTACAACAAAAGAAATGACAGACGAACGAAAAAGCGATAGTTTCATATTGCAGGTAAAGAGAATTGCAAAAGAATTAGGAATCAGAGGATAGGTATGTTTATGAAATTAGATTGGGGTAATGTTTTAAAATTTGCTGATGAGAGAGAGTATTATGAAGTACTAGGATTTCTGGCAAAAGATGAAGAGTATATAAGGGTTTATACGGAAAGTAATGATAAATCTGGAGCATGGGCACCACAAGGGAGATTATTATTAAGAAATGTGGATATTAGTTCTATACCAGAACCCTTAATGAAAGCATTTGAGACAAGTTTAGATGGAAGAATTAGCGAAACAAAATATGTAAAAAACCTAAAAGAAAATCATTATTTCACCAAGGAAGTTGATCCCACAGGAAGTGATTTTACTAAATGGTTATACAAAGAGTCTCTTGAAAAAGTTTTGGGAACAGTGCCAAAAGAATATGAAAAAGATTTTTATCGAGGATATCATTGGAATTGTGAAGTAGTTAAGAGAGTGAGAAATATATCTGCAAATGATATTAATTTGACAGAAGAAACGAAGCAGGAAGAATCGCAGCCACGCACAGAGGGGAAGAAAACTGTTTACTACACAACAAAGTATGAACGAAGTGTTCAAAATCGAGAAGAAGCAATACGTATACATGGAACAAAATGCATGATATGTGGTTTCGATTTTGAAAAGAAATATGGAGAATTAGGCAAAGGGTATATAGAAGTTCATCATATTAAACCGCTTTCCGATTTAAATGAAGAAGTTGTGGTAAATCCTGCAACAGATTTAATATGTGTATGTTCAAATTGCCATAGGATGCTACATAGGTTTAGAAATTATATGGTTTCAGTAGAGGAACTTAGACAAATTGTAGAAGATAAAAAATGATGATAGGAGAAATATTATGATTACATTAGATTATACAACATATAATCCACGTTGGAAACATTCAGGAATAAGATACAGCTCATGGGAAGCATTTGCGTTTGCTCTTGGGTATTTGGCAAATAGGTTGCATTATAGGAATATAAATGATTCAGGATTGATAGAACTTCACTTTGAAAGTAATGATAATCAAGGGGCATGGGGAAAAGAAGGAAGAATACATTATTATGGGGAACGTGCGTATTTATCATCAGAATTTTTAGATTGGTATAACGCAAAAAGTGCAGGTGTAAACAACATAACATATCGAATAAATTCTAATGATTATATGTATTCATTAGTGTATGATTTTGGTTTTGAAGTAAAAAGATATGTTGGTTATACAACGGCAGATATTTTTCCGCCTACACATAATGCATTTGTTGTAGTTTGGAATGTGTTGGAAAATTATTTGGTGCAGGATGGCAGTTTTAATGGTCAAATTGATTGCATTCATCAGTACTACATAGAGGGATGGAGTAAATAGAAAAATATTTTTGTAAATGATATAAAAGGTATTTCGGGATAAAGATAGTACACAGATTACTTCTGCGTGTATCAGTGGAAAGGATGCAAATATGTATATATCGAAAATAAAAATAAAAAACTACAGATTGCTTATAGATGCTGAATTAGAAGTTGATGCTAAGACTACGTTAATTGTTGGTCGAAATAATACAGCTAAGACATCATGTTTGGCATGTATAGAAAATGTGTTGAATGGACATCCGTTTTCCTTTGATGACTATCCGTTGGTTAAAAGAAAAACATTGTATGAAATAATAGCTTCATTTATGGCAAAAGAAATTTCTTTTGAATCGTTATGTGAGCAATTAGAACCAATATCTATAGAGTTCTTTGTAGATTATTCTTTAGAAGATTTAGAGGATAATTTAGGGGCACTATCGCCTTTTATTATAGATGTGGATGTAGATACTACCACTGCATTAATTCGTGTGGAATTTCGGTTAAAGCCAGATGAAAAAGTGTTATGGAGAACATTGGAAGAAAGCTATTACCCAAATGGTGTTTTTGTACCATCAGATGAGGCTCGGGATGTTATCAGTACTAATTTTTCAAAACTTTTTGAATTAGTAATTTATGCAGTGAATCCTAAAAATCCAAAGGAAACACAAATAAAGAAACATAAAGAATTGGAAGAACTTTTCCCATTTCATATTATTCCGGCAGAACGTCTCCTTGGAGAGGATGGAACACAGAATAGTTCTCTTTCTTCGCTTATTTCAGAATTTTTCGAAATGAATGAAGAAGAACTGGATCCAAGTGTTGCAGAAAAAGTCAAGGAGTTGCGTGCTATTGTTGAGAAAGCAAATAAAAATGTTCAGAAACAAAGTGATAGCATTTTAAGTTCACTTGTAAATGATTCGGTTGGGTTTGGGTATCCAAACGGAGAAGAACTTCAACTAGGAGTTACTACTCAATTAAGTATTGATGATCAGATAAAAAATCAAACTCAGCTTTCATACACAGTAGGTACAAGTAATGAATGTCTTCCAGGTACATATAATGGATTGGGCTATAAAAATCTAATTAAAATGGAGTTTCTTCTTGCGGCATTTGCGAAGAAGATAGAAAAGTGCGGAAATGCTTGTATACCATTACTTTTTATTGAGGAACCGGAATCTCATATGCATCCACAGATGCAGCATGCTTTTGCGGAATATTTAGAAGCGTTTCTTGGGAAAATTACTTCTGTAGGAATTCAGACTCTTTTAACTTCACATTCTGCTCAAGTTGCTAATACTATGGCTTTCTCAAAAGTTCGATATGCACAAAAAACAAAAGAAGGAGTTATTTATAGAAATTTAAATTCATTTGCACAGGAAAATCCAGATAATAGTGATTTTATTAGAAAATATCTTACATTAACCAAATGTGATTTGTTTTTTGCGGATAAAGCAATTTTGGTTGAAGGAGCATCAGAACGGTTATTAATACCTGATATGATAGATAAGTGCAATAAGTCAGGAGATTTTAGTTCACAGAAATATAAATTACCAGCTCAATATTATACTATAATTGAAATAGGTGGTGCGTATGCTTATAAGTTTATTCCATTTATTGAGTTTTTAGGTATTCCGTGTCTTATACTTACGGATGTAGATTCTGTATTGGGGCAAGAAGGTAAAAATGGACAAATATATTATAAATCTGTTCCGGTTTCGTGTGGTGAAACAACATCTAATGAAACTTTAAAATGGTGGGTTCGAAAGAATAAAGGGTTGTCGAACGATGACAAAACCCAAATTGATTTGGCAGATATAATATCAATGTCTTCTGACGATAAAACCAGAGGAAAATGTCATATTGAATTCCAAACAAAAGAGAATGAATTATGTGGACATTCTTTAGAAGAAGCTATTCGGAATGTCAATCGTTCACATTATGGATTAAGTGATAGCCCGACCGAAGATGATCTGGAGTTTTCTGGAAAATGTAAAACAGATTTTGCACTTAAACTTATTTATGAGTGTACTGATTATAACATTCCGACATACATTAGATCTGGATTAATATGGCTTAATAACCAAAAGGTACTTGAATAAAAAGGATGATGGATTATGTGTGAAAATTATCATGGTGCAAATTATGAATTAGCAAAAGCTGAAGCTGATAAAGTAGACGAGAAAATTATTGAAGCATTACGGGATGGACATAGTTTTCGTGTTGAAGCAGGTGCGGGGTCAGGAAAGACTTATTCGCTTAATAGAGTCATTGAATGGATACAAGAAAATATGTGGTCTAAATATAGTCGAAAAAAGCAAAATGTAGTTTGTATTACATATACGAACGCTGCTGTAGAGGTAATCACAGAAAGATTATCAAAAGATTCATTTATTATTCCATCTACAATTCATTCGTTTGCTTGGAATGCAATCAAACAATATCAAAGCTATCTTGTGGATGTTGTAACAACAGACCCTGATTTTTTACCAGATGAAAGTGACTTTTTTAAGGTTAATGAAGTTACATATACTTTAGGACATCGATATAAGGAAAATGGAGTTCAGTACCTTTATCATGATGATGTTCTTAAGCTGTTTTGTAAACTATTGGATAATGCGAAATTTAGACGTGTATTTTCTGATAAATATCCTTTGATTCTGATTGATGAATATCAAGACTCATATAAACCGATTATCGAACGCTTTATTAAATATTTTATTGCTGAAAAGAAATCTCCACAATTTGCTTTTTTCGGAGATGCGTGGCAAACTATTTATCAGTCAAATAAAGCTTGTGGGATTATAGAACATAAAAATTTAGAAGTGATAAAAAAAGGTGCAAATTTTAGATCTTCTCCAAGAATTGTTCAACTTTTGAATGATATACGACCAGATTTGCCACAAACATCTGCGATAGATAACTTTCAGGGTGAAGTAGTTGTAATCACATGTGAGGATTATGACGGAGAACGTCGTACTGATCGTAATTTTCAAGGCGAATTGCCACCAGAAGAGTTAAAAATACGTTTAAATAAAATCTTCGAAGAAATAAAACAAAATACAGCGGATTCTGATACATTAAAAATTTTAATGATTACACATAAAGTATTGGCTGCACAACAGGGATATGAACGACTTTTAAGTATCATTAACGATGGTTTACGTGACAAGGAAGATCCCTTTCTTTTGTTTTTTATGGACACCGTTGAACCAATTTACCATGCATTAGAAACATTAAATATGCAGTTGCTTTTTGATACTTTAGGAATTAAGAGATATCCAATTACTAAAAAATCGGAGAAAGAGAAGTGGAAAATTTTTCAAGAGAAATTACGAGAAGCAAGAGAGAAAAGAGCAATTGATGTTATTGAGGTTATAAATGAAACAAAATTAATTCCTTTTCCACCTAAATTGGATGGATGGTATCATTTGTATCGTAATGCACCGGGAACAATATATTCATCTAATGCGTCAATTCAAGCATTTTTGGAGTTGGATTATACGCAATTCATTTCGGCAATAGAATTTTTATATCCTGAAGCGTTATTTTCCACAGAACATGGAGTCAAAGGAGAAGAATATGACAATGTTATTTTTGTCATTAGTAGGGGCTGGAATATGTACCAGTTTGAAACATATGCACCTATGATAACTGGAAAGGCTTCCATTCCGAGTGGGAAGCAGATTTCTTTTGAACGAAATCGTAATTTGTTTTATGTTTGTTGTTCAAGACCAAGAAAGCGGTTATTTTTCTTTGTGACGATTCCTATAGATCAGACTTTTAAAGAATTTTTAATGGAACTTGTTGGAAAAGAAAATTATTATACTTATAGCCAATGGATAATGAATAAGAAAATATCACAGAAATCGAATGAAAAGTAAAAGAACATTGTGTTAGAAAGCAAA
>NZ_QTVR01000045.1:0-6950 GCF_003460685.1 Blautia sp. OF03-13
GTAATTATTATATAAATATATGAAAAATAATCAATAGTCAAAAAAACATATAAATAAATATATGAATTTGTAAAAAACAACGATTTTGTAAAAAGAATGTAATTTTAGAGAGATATATACGTATAAAAAATAAAACGTGATTTTAATTTGCAGTGATATGGATTCTATGATATAGTGTGGTAAAGTGATGCTGTGAAAAAAAACAAAACCCCGTCGGCAAACAAGGCGGGCAGCGCAGGAAAGGGGATCATAACAATGTATATTACATGCCTGGACGTAGAAGGAGTACTGGTACCGGAGATCTGGATCGCATTTGCGGAGGCAAGCGGAATCCCGGAACTTAAAAAAACGACACGTGACGAGCCGGATTACGATAAACTGATGAGATGGAGACTTGGAATCTTAAAAGAGCACGGCCTTGGACTGAAAGAAATTCAGGCTACGATTGAAAAGATCGACCCGCTGCCGGGCGCAAGAGAGTTCCTCGACGAGCTGCGCACCTTCTCCCAGGTGATCCTGATCAGCGACACCTTCACGGAGTTTGCCGCACCGCTGATGAAAAAGCTCGGCTATCCGACCCTGTTCTGCAATTCTCTGGAAGTCGCAGACGACGGAGAGATCACAGGATTTAAGATGAGAGTTGAGCAGTCGAAGCTTACGACTGTAAAAGCACTGCAGTCCATCGGATTTGAGACAATCGCAAGCGGTGATTCCTACAACGACCTTGGCATGATTCAGGCAAGCAAAGCAGGATTTCTGTTCCGCTCGACCGACAAAATCAAAGCCGACTATCCGCAGATTCCGGCGTATGAGACGTATGAGGAGCTGCTTGGTGCGATCAAAAAGGCAATGGAGGAGAAGTAAACAAAAAAGGTGATTTCCGGCCGGAGGCTGCGACGAACGGTCAGGAAAACAGAAATATGGGGGTTTTATTACATGAGAAGAAGAATTCAGGTAGAAGCAGAAAAACCACAATTCTGCGTCACAACAGGAATTACATTTGCACAGGCGGATGCCTGGTTTGGAAATACGGTGCAGGATTTGAAGCTGGATTTGATTTACCCGCGGGATAACACCAGAAAATATCCGTGTGTGGTATGGATTTGCGGAGGGGCCTGGATCCAGATGGACCGCTCGGCACATCTTGCCTATCTGTCCGTACTGGCACAGCAGGGATTCGTTGTTGCATCGGTAGAATACCGCACAAGCAATGAGGCAAAATTTCCGGCGCCGCTGCAGGATGTGAAAGCAGGAATCCGTTATCTGCGTGCACATGCCGATCGCTTCAATATTGATCCGGACCGCATCGGTGTGATGGGAGAGTCTGCGGGCGGTTATCTGACCTGCATGGCAGCGCTTGCGACAGATCCCGTTTATGATGTGGGAGAAAATCTGGAATATTCCAGTGCCGTACAGGCCGCCTGCCCGTGGTACCCGCCGACCGATTTCCGCGGATTCCCGTACAGTGATCCGGAGCAGTGTGCGGCATCTCCGGAATCCCTTCTGATGGGCAAAAACGTGATGCGCCATCCGGAAGAAGCACTCGCATGCTGTCCGGTCAGCTTCGTGACAAAAGCCGCACCGCCGTTTCTGATCATCCACGGAGAGGATGACCATACTGTTCCGTTCGGACAGGGAGAGGAACTGCACGACGAACTGGAAAAAGCGGGATGTGACGTCACACTGCTTTCGATCGAGGATGCCGACCACGCAGATCTCCATTTCTTCCAGAAGGAAGTGTGGGACGAAATCTGTGCATTCTTCCGCGCAAAACTGTAAAAGAAAAATAGCAGAACGAAAGTGAAGTGAAATGCTCCCTTCTGAACAGACAGGTGAAAGAAGAAAAACTTGTCATTTAGGAAGGAGCATTTCACTTTCAACATTTTGTTCTGCTTTTTTGATGTGTTTTATCCAATGCGTCGTAAAACTCCTTGCTTTAGCTATAGGGATATAAGACGCGTCCATCGAATTTACGCAAGTAATTGAGATGGACAAAATAGTGGTTGTATTAAATAAAAAAATATAGTATAATACAAATATGGATACAACATATAAATCAAACAACAATGTCGTCTATTCGTGCAAATACCATGTAGTATGGTGTCCTAAATATAGACGAAAAGTATTAACCAATGGTGTAGATACCAGGTTGAAGGAACTGCTCACAGAGTATGCTGCAAATCTTTCTGTAGAGATTCTGGAAATGGAAATCATGCCGGATCATGTTCATATGCTGCTGGAAGTAGACCCTCAGTTTGGTATTCACAAAGCCGTAAAATCTTTCAAAGGCTATACTTCCAGAATTTTAAGACAGGAATTTCCATATCTTAAAACTAAGATGCCGACGCTTTGGACAAACAGCTATTTTGTATCGACGGTGGGTGGTGCTCCGCTGGAAGCAGTAAAACAGTATATCGAAAACCAGAAAACATCGCAGAGACAAAAGGATAAGATGGGATAATGCAAAAAGGGATCAAATTCAGAATCTACCCGAATAAAGGACAGAAAGCCTTCATTCACCAGACGCTGGGATGCTGCAGGTTCATCTATAACCGGGGACTTGCCATGCGTAAGGAAGGCTATGAAAAAGGGGAAAAAATCGGCTATGGCCAGACTTCTGCCATGCTGACGGAACTGAAAAAGCAGGAAGAGTTTGCTTTTCTGAAAGAAGTCGATTCCATCGCATTACAGCAGTCATTGCGGGATCTTGACCGGGGATTTGTAAACTTTTTTCAAAAAAGGGCGTCCCATCCAACTTTCAAAAGCAAACATAACCATTTTCAGTCGTACAGAACGGTAAATCAAAAAGACAACATTCGTATCGTGGGAAGATATATCAAACTTCCGAAGCTTGGATATGTGAAAGTGCGTCAGTCAATGGAAGTGGGAAACATTCATCACGTAACCATTGAGCATACGCCATCCGGAAAATATTTTGCGGTTCTGAATGTTGAATTTGAACCGGAACCGCGACCTAATCAGGGTGGAACGATTGGGATTGATGTTGGAATCAAAACGTTCTATTCTGACAGCAACGGAAATACAGCAGCGAATCCCAAATATCTGGAACGCTCGATGCGAAAACTTGTAAGGGAACAGCGCAGACTTTCCCGAAGAGAGAAAGGATCCCATAACCGGGATAAGCAGCGAATTCGAGTTGCCAAAGTACATGAAAAAGTAACGAATCAAAGAAATGATTTCCTGCAGAAACAGTCAACGATGCTGGTGTGTGAAAACCAAACCATCTGCATCGAAGACCTGCATGTAAAGGGAATGATCCGGAACCATAAACTGGCAAAGTCGATAGCCAGTGTTTCGTGGGCAAAGTTTTTCGAGATGCTGGAATATAAAGCTGTGTGGTATGGAAATGAAATCCGCAAAGTACCAACAATGTATCCGAGCAGCCAGACCTGCAGTTCCTGTGGCTATCGGAATCCGCTGGTGAAAAATCTGCGCATTCGTATCTGGGAGTGCCCCGGCTGTCACGCAGTTCATGACCGGGATACGAATGCAGGCATCAATATTTTGAAAAAAGGACTGCAGCTGCAGTCGGCATAAAGATAAGAAAACTGTACCGCAGGGCATGCGGGAACAGTATAAATATAGCCTGTGGACACCGTGTAAGACATTGCAGTACCGTAAGGTATTTGCCAATGCAATGGTGGAAGAAACAGGAATCCCCCTGCTTTAGCTGTGGGGAGTGTCAATCCATTTCAGTAATTCATATGCTGGTCAACCAGGAAGATCGAAATCGCTTTTTGACATTTATCCGAGATCATTTGGATGAGGATGGCTATGGGTTGATTCTGACTATGGGGGACGGTGAATACGAGGTAACTGGAGATATTACAAGCGCCTTTGACAGCGTGAAACGAACACACCAAGGAACAGGGCAGGAAGTTGCCGTTGCAGCCACAAGCTGTAGAATGGTTAATTTTGCGACATTGGAACAGGAAATCGCTAATAATGGCTTGCATATTCTACAAAAAGGAATTACGAGCATAATACCGGATTTCCCTCAAATAATGTATGCTTTGGTAAAACGATAAAAACTTAGAACGAGTGCAGTGTTAACACTATTCCAAAATTCTTAACAGTTCCGCCGTACCAAGGCTCCGCCCACGGGGGCAGTCCAGACTGACCTCTCTTGCCCTATGGGCAATCCACCTCCCCCACGGGGGGAGGCTAAGAACGGGTGCGGCTGTTATACATATCGGAATAAATCTAACACTCAATGGCAAGACAGTGGCACAGCGTATAACCAAAATACTGTGTCACTGTTTTTATATTTTCACCAAGCATCTCTAGTTACTCCTTTCGTTTGATAAAACTAGCATACTGATTAGCCATCAATACATCAAGCAACGCAAATTAACATTCATGCAACGCCCAATATTACAAGGATTCATTAAGTCCTCTATAAACTGGAATCTATCGAGTTCTTTGTGTAGTGAAAATAACAATTTCCTTTACTATTGCAAAAACATTTCTGCAAAACCATCGACGCCATATCTTACAGTAATATCTTTCAAACCAGCCTTAATTTCATCTCTGCTATAATTATGTGCTTCCAGAAATTCATCTGACTTATCATTTAAGGAGGAATAAAACAGTAAAGCCATTTCTAAATCTGTCTTTTTCCCTTCTTCCGTTATTTCATATATTTTATTTTCCGCCTCATTAATGAACCCATTATCTACCATATCAAGTAGCTCATCCAGCGTCTGTTGTTCCTTTACATCTTCCAATAATTCTGCTGATGGTGAATCGGTATCAATATTGAATAACAGCTTTAGTATAGCTCTCACCATTTCCTTTATAAGTCTCATAACATAGTCTTGTTCAAACAAGTTTTATTCTCCTTTCTGCTTTATATATTTGCAGAAATTGTCCATTCGTACTTTAAAAGTAATGATGGTATCTTCTCTAGGAAGTCTAAACATATATTGAATATATATCAGACAAATGACACATATCAAAACTTCAAACCATATATTATAAATGTTTATCCCTTTAATCTGTTTTCTGTTTTCAAAAACACGGCTCTCTTGAAAACTCGAATTATCATCATCATTAGTTATAGTCGATGATGTAATCTCTCCAAACAAGCCATGGGTGTTAATTATTCCGCAAGGTAAAACTGCCACTGAAACAGAAACAGAGAATAGGATTATAAACAATCTAATTAACCATTGCTTCTTTTCTTTCATATCCATTTCTCCATATTGGGTTAATCATAAAATAAGAATTTACCAAATCGACAAACAACGATTTTAATGTCTCTATTATACCATAATGATACTATTATAAAAAAGGAAAAAGAGCTCCTTCGAGCTCTTTTGATTCAGTTCTGTAAACTTGAATTTATCTTTTATCAACGGGAAACGTATTAAACCACGCTCTTTCTTCAAAAGGGCGTTTTTTAGGCAAAATGTTTTCTTCTTCTGGAATACCAATCGGAAGAAAACAGACCAATTCATAATCATCAGGAACATTTAAAATTTGCGCCATTTGATAACCTATTTTATCTTCGTCTGTAATATGTCCTTCATACCAACAGCTTTGATACCCTAGTTCCACCAATGCAAGCAACATATTTTCAATAGCTGCGGAATAGTCCTGAACTGCGAAACACTTATCTCTATATGCATTTATTCTCTGTGTTAAAACACAAATTATAGCTGGCGCAGTTTCTCCTACAGGTGGATTTATAACATTATGCAGTTTTTGCAATATATCTTTATCATCTACAGCAATTAAACTTGTTGTCTGCTTGTTACAGCCAGAAGGGGCATTTAATCCCGCCTGCATAATTGTAATCAAATCTTCCCGTGGAACAGAAATTGGTTTGTATTTTCCACGATAGCTATGCCTATGGTTAATAATATCAATAATCTTCATTTTATCCTCCTACAAACTTGAAGTTGTTAATTACAGTCTCAGAACAGCGATCAGTTCTTCGCCGTCCATTTCACCGGTTTCTTCGAAACCGAAAGAGCGATACATCTGACGGGCAACTGCATTATCGGGTTCATATGATAGCCAACAGTATTCCGCTTCTCCACAAGGCATAGATTTTATGAACTCTAATGCAAGGCTGACCGCTTCTTTCCCGTACCCTCTGTTTTGATATGCCTTATCGATCATAAGACGCCACAGATTATAGTTTCCCTTTGCAATTTCAGGTGCATCCGTCCAATAATCATCAACATCAAAACCAATCATCAGGAAGCCTACAGGCTTATCCTCATCATATATACCAAACGGGAATGCATGACCGTTTCCCGTAATTGCAGTATACGCTTCAATGATGCTGATCTCATTGGTGGCAACGAAGTTCTTCTGCGATTCCGATACCGTCAGTTTCAGGATATCCCAGACATTATTACCATTTACTTTTTCTAAATGAAGCATATATCTTTACCTCGCTAAATTCCGATTTCTCAGTTTCAAAAACTGGAAGTTGTCAGTCTGGTAATTCAACCAATACTGCTTCGTCAATATCAAAGTAATCATCCATATTACTGCTAAGCCCAGATGCTTTCCAAGCTTGTTCGAAGGTAATATCTTCTATGTTGCTTAAATAAATGTATGTGCTGTCCTTAACGGCATTACTCAGTCGTCCACTGATTTCCAACCTGTATTTGTAGATATGTCCATCGCACTGCCATGTACCGTCTGACATTTCACTGTATGTTTTCATGTTTCCTTCAATTGTGTCAATCGGCTTTATTGACTGTGTACCACAACCCGTGATTGAGGCCGTAAGTAAAAGACATAGCAACAATATTAGTATTTTCTTCATGGTCATTACCTCCCAAAATTCTAATTTTCCAATTTAACAAACTTGAAATTGTAAATCTTAAAAAATGGTTTTCAAGTAATTTATCCAGTCGGATAACCCTTCTTGATTAAACTCCAACAAGGCTTTCGAATATATATGAAACGCT
>NZ_QTVR01000046.1:0-6652 GCF_003460685.1 Blautia sp. OF03-13
TGGAGAGATTTTTCGTTTATGGTTTATAAGAACAGTTCCTATCATACAATTTTTTAATTCTACAATGTTTGAATATTATATGGACGTGTGTTTTGTCTAGGACAATAAAGAAGAACAAAAAGAAATCTTTATTGAAAAGAATTTTTTTATGGGCAGTCGGAATAATTGTAGTGCTAACAATGGCATTGGGGATATTTGTGACCATGTTAAATGAAGATTCAGAACATTATAATAGTAATGGAACCGTGATAGTTAAAACTCCTGTGTGGTTAGATAAACCATCGTATAGACTGTATAAAGAAGAAAATATTCTGGTTCTTCGGTTCTTAAGAAATGCAGATGGAATAGATGATATAAATGCTTCAACTACACAGCAGGAATATATAGATAAATATATAGCTAAAAAGTATGGGTATTTAGAGAAAAAATCAGAACATCAAGATGACGATAAAAATGAATCACGTCAAAACGATATGACAATCGAAAGTCAACAAGATTCAAAAAAAATCAAGAAAATAGACGAAGGCTATCAAAAAATATATCAAACCTATATAAAGGAAACTGATGCAGAATATAGAAAAGACTATAATGCAAAGGGGTATAGCTATATTGTTACCTACGAAGATGAAACGCAGATTAGATATCTAATGTATGATCGTGATAATCAAGAAGGAACAAAGACTCAATATGTGTATTATAAAAATATAAAAAGTACAGATGGATCATGGAGTATGATGGATGCTGAAATTTTAGATATGTACCAGTATGATTACGAATCAAAAGAGGTAAAGGATTTACAAAAGACTTCCTGGTAAATTTAAAAAGAGATCCATTGAATATGAATAGTTACTACATCTCTGGAAAGCCTTGATAAGGTTTTTCAGAGATTTTTCTTTTTATTGGCTACATCTGCCAGTTGGCTACTATCTGGGACTGTTGTTCCGTTGATAAGATTTTCAAGTTGTTGTGCGACTTCGGCTTGTTTGTTTGGATACAGATGACTATAAGTATTTAAGGTTTGAAAGAATTGTAGAGCAGATGAAACAGGCACAGGGGATCACGGAACAGTTAAAGGCAGAAAATCAGATGGAATGGGTAGCGAGAATGAACAATATATAATCGTGTGCAAGGGAGATTGTGGATACAGAGATGGTTTATCAATAATGGAAATAAAATGAAGGAGAAAAGGCGGCAGTTTAGAAAGGCTGTTGCCTTTTAGGAATTGTTGTTTATTTGTTGTTTTTTATAAGCTATACTATAAGGAAAAGATAACATTAGAGCCAGAGGTGAAATTTATGAACTATAAAATTTTAATGGTTGATGATGATAGAGAATTGCTAAAAATGCTGAATCAATACTTTACATTGAAGAATTATACGGTAATGATTGCAGAAAATGGCATAGAAGCAATGGAAAAGATAAGTGCAAATCCCGATATTATTTTATTGGACGTAAATATGCCGGGAATGGACGGAATTGAAGTGTGCAGAAGAATCAGAGATATGGTTTCCTGTCCGATTATTTTTTTGACTGCAAAAGTAGAAGAACAGGATCGAGTAATGGGATTGTTGTCTGGTGGTGATGATTATGTTTTAAAACCATTTAGTTTGAAAGAATTAGATGCTAGAATTATTGCCCATTTGAAACGTGAAGAACGTTTACATAGGAAAAAAGAACAAAGGTTTTATGGAGAATTAGTGATTGACTATGCCAGTAAATGTGTACATATTAAAGGGAATGCTTTAGAGCTTACGAAATTAGAGTATGAGATCATAGAATTTTTGTCTATGAACCCTGAAATGGTATTTGATAAAGAACGAATCTATGAGAAGATTGGCGGATATGATGCAGAAGGGGACAGCCGGGTGGTTACGGAGTTGATTCGCAGAATCCGCAAGAAAATGAAAATGTATTCGGAACACGAATATATTGCAACGGTATGGGGGAGGGGATATAAATGGGCAAAATAAAAAATCTTTCGTTAAGGAAAACCATTGTTTTGTATATGATAATTAGTTTAATAATTAGTTTTTATCTTTCAGCACTAATTATGCGAATAGCAAGCACAGTACAAAACAACATTTGGTGGAATTATGTAGACCAAGAAGAATATTTTGAAATGGCTGAAGGGGATGGTAGAAGGTATTTGCCAGATGTTCCGAGACCACATTCTTATGAAATGAAAGAATTTGATTATCATGTATCGGAAATATGTGATTTTCTTCAGACATTTACAGTGCTTATCGTATCTGTTGCAGGGAGTATTATAGCGGTATTTCTTTTTTATAAGCATAAACTGAAATGCCCTATCGAAGAATTAGAACTGGCTTCCCGACAAGTTGGTCGAAATAATTTAGATTTCCATATCACTTATGAAAATGAAGATGAGATGGGCGGATTGTGC
Source organism: Blautia sp. OF03-13 (assembly GCF_003460685.1). Classification (NCBI taxonomy): domain Bacteria; kingdom Bacillati; phylum Bacillota; class Clostridia; order Lachnospirales; family Lachnospiraceae; genus Blautia; species Blautia sp. OF03-13. The sequence goes on from NZ_QTVR01000046.1 coordinate 2,405, forward strand.
AAAGAGTTTGAACGAATGAGAGGACAGCTGGCAGAGAATAATCAACAGTTATGGAAAATGCTTGAGGAAGAAAAGGCTTTGCGGGCTGCCATTGCACATGATATACGTTCTCCGCTCTCTGTGCTGGAGGGGTATCAGGAAATGCTTTCAGAATATCTTCCGAAGAAAGAGATAAACATGGAGCAAGCCTTAGAAATGGTAAATGAAAGCAAAAAACAGATTGAACGTATGGATATCTTTGTGGAAACTATGCGAAAGATGAGCAGTTTAGATACAAGGGAGTTAGTAGCAGAAGAAATTACCAGTAAACAGGTAGAAATAGACGTACGGGCAGAGATGAACGTGTTTAGGAAAAAATTTGGAAAGCTATATGAATTAGAATGTTCGGAAACAGAAGAAAAATTTTCAGGAGATAAGGAAGTGATTTTAGAGGTTATAGAAAACCTTTTGTCAAATGCCTTTCGTTACGCCAAGACAAAAGTGGAAATGGAAGTGTTTCTTACCTGTTCTGAATTACAGATCAGAATAAAGGATGATGGAGTGGGATTTACAATAGATAAGCAAAAGGCAACAGAGCTTTTTTATCAGCAAAATGTGAAAGACAGTTTGAAACATTCAGGAATGGGCATGTATATCAGCAGATTGTATTGTGAAAAGCATGGTGGTCAGTTACTGATAGAAAATGAAAAACAGAGTGGAGCTGTAATAACAGCAGTATTTCATCGGATTGCATGAGCGGTCCGATTTTTTTATGCTGTTGTCTTTTTGTTGTGATTTATATTTTATGATGTCTATAACGAAGGAAAGGAGGAATACGTATGATTGCTATTTTTAAAAGAGAGATTAGGAATTATCTAAAGCGACCGTTATTTTGGGTAGGTGTTCTGCTTGTGATTTATGGTGTGTTTAATGCGACAAGTCCATATTTAACCACACATTATCTTACAACGGGGGAGGAAATCATCAATGATCAGTCCAACACTTCGGTTGAAGGAGAAGTGTATGAGGGCTATATTCCAGCCACGCCTGAAAAGCACAGAGAGGTATGGCATGAAAAGATAAAAATAAAATTAACGGATGTGTTTGGATTGACGGATTCAGAAGCACAGAATGTCATTGAAAAGCTGGAAAGCATGAATTTAAAAGAGGCCTATGCGTATTTGGAGCAGGAATATGACTGGTACGGGGCAAGGTATTTATACGAGGACAGTACGTATTATAAGGGAACGGCAGAAGAAATCAACGCATATCTAGATAAAAAATTGGAAGATAAGACATTTTCTTTTTATTACGCAAGAAAATTTGCTGATTTTGCGGGTCTGTATATGGTGTTTTTTGCAATTATTATGTTGGCGGTTTTATTTTTACAAGATACAAAAAAGCATACTTATGAATTGTTGCATACAAAGCCTGTGACTGCCGGGAAGTATGTAATGGGAAAAGTGAGTGCAGGATTTACAATTTGTTTGCTTGTGCTAACTATTTTGAATATACTGTTTTGGGTATTGTGCCGCATCTATACAAAGGATAGTGGATTTGAAGTGCGACTATGGGATTTTGTGGCTTCTACGGTACTTTATATATTGCCTAATATGCTGATGATTGTGAGTATATATACATTGATTTCACTCATATTTAAAAATCCACTTCCGGGTGTACCACTTTTGATTCTTTATATGGTGTATTCCAATTTGGGCGGAACTAATGCAGAGGGAGTTTACGGATATTGGGGCAAACCTTTGGCAATCATGGTACGATTTCCGGGGCAGCTTTTTGATACGACACCGCCCCCGATGGCGCTCTTAAATCAAAGTTTTCTTATTATTGTATCGGTAGTAATTATACTGATTTCGATACAGATTTGGAAGCGGAGGCGAATATAAATGAAGAAGGAAATGAAGATTGTTCTGCCATTTTATAAAATTGCTTATGCAGTATCCTTTGTTGTAATTTTAAGTGTGATTCGTGCAGTTGTTTTCACGTATGAAATAGGACTATCCATAGAGCCGCCTTTTGCGATATTGACTGCTGTTTTTTGTGCAGATACTTATGTGCAGGAAATTACAAGCAACCGTTCCGAAGTTCAGAGACTGTATCAGATAAAAAAGAGAATCTATTCTATTATACAGAGACTGATGATACAGGGAACTTTTTTGCTGCTGCTCGCTGTTCTTGGATATGGATTGTTTTTTGCGTTTCAGAAACCAATTACACATCCAGTAACAGAAAGTGAAATACTTCAGTTTATTACCTGTTTTGGGGCGATTGTAGTAACTATTTTCTTTTGGGGAATATTGGCTAATACATTGTCTATGCTTTTTCGCAATATGTGGATGGGAATTGGAAGCAGTCTTTTGATATGGGTAGCAACAAATTCCACAGGTGGAGATAAACTTTTTGGAGCATGGAATCTGTTTTCTTATTCTTTTAGAGATATAGAAAATACTGCCGATATTACATGGCTGTATGGGAAAGGCTTGTGTATTTGTATCGGACTGATTTTGTTACTGGCATTGCCGAAGATCGTAAGAAAGAGAGGGTAAATTTATGAGTATTCATATTGAGGATTTAACGGTAAGATTTAAGAATAGTGTCACAGCAATCGACCATGCAGATTTAGATATACCAAATGGGATATTTGGACTATTAGGAGAAAATGGAGCGGGAAAGACAACTTTGATGAGAGTTTTGACCACTGTGCTTAAACCTACAAACGGAATGGTTACATTAGACGGAATTTTGTATAGCGAAGGAAACTATGAAAAAATCCAAAGAAAGATAGGGTATTTACCACAGGAAATTGAACTGTATCCTAATTTGACGGTTCAGGAGTGTTTGGAGTATATGGGAGATCTGGCAGGTGTTCCGAAAGCAGAATGTAGAAAGCGGATAGATTATTATTTGAAAAAGACCAGTCTTATAGAACATCGTAAGAAGAAAATGAAGCAGTTATCAGGCGGTATGAAGCGACGGGTAGGATTGGTGCAGGCGCTTTTAAATGAACCGGAATTTTTAATTGTGGATGAGCCAACTACCGGTTTAGATCCGGAGGAACGTATTCGCATCCGCAATTTGTTAGTAGATTTTCTGAAAACAGAACGGTTTTGTTTTCAACTCATGTGGTAGAAGACTTAGCTGCCACCTGCAATCAGCTTGCAATTATGCATAAAGGTCGATTTCTGTATGCGGGTTCTATGAAGAATTTGACAGAAGAAGCACAGGGGAAAATCTGGATTTGCAAAGTACCTGATGAGAGAAAAGCAAGAGAAGTGGAACAGAAGTATCGTATTACATCTAACAGTATGTTGAGGGGGGATTGCAGTTAAGAGTGATTTCTGAAATACAGCCAGAATTGGAGTGTATGTCAATTCCTGCAACGTTGGAAGATGCTTATATTTATGTGACGAATCAATACGAGTAGATAAAGCACCATCTGATGCTTTACTACCAGTTGCACGTTGTTCGCTTTGAATATTTGTGGAGAAAAAGTATGTATTATTTTGGCTTTCTATAAAACCTATAAACCAGCCATTTATATCCTGCCCGTTCACTCGTCCGGTTCCGGTTTTTCCATAAATTCTCCATTTTCAGAGGCGGTAAGATGGATGGAATTTTTGACGGCATGAATATTAGCAGGAGTAAAGTTGAAGTTGTTTCGATATAAATTTTTCAAAAGTTCAACTTGTTCTACTGGTGAAATCTTTAAGGATGACTGCATCCAGTAGGAAGAGAAATCTCCGGATATATTTTTATTGCCATATCCTATTTGCTGAAGGTATGAATTTATAGTGGAAGATCCGAGCTGCTTGTCGATTGATTCAAAATACCAGTTTGTATATATCTTTTAAAAGGTATATGATTAAGAAAAACGGCAGGAGGTATCTGAATGAAATCACATAAATATTGGTCTATCGGTGCACTGATTACAATGCTTGGAACTTTTTATACAGGTTATAAGGGATCAAAAGAAGGCCATAAGTACTTTGCAGCAAGTTCTTTGCTTTGCATGATTATGGCTATTTATACAGGACACAAGATGATTTCTGGTAAAAGTAGGAAGAAAAAAGAAGTTTCAGTAGAGAGTGTTGAAGATTAAAAAACAAAATATTTTAATAAATAACGCCGGTGCGGGATTTGATGAGAGTATGAAACTTTTTCTGTAAAATAATGTTTGGAAGGTTCTTCTATGATACAATAAATATCATTAGGAGGACCTTTTATTATGGCAAGACAAAAGAAACCGGTACA
>NZ_QTVR01000047.1:0-6597 GCF_003460685.1 Blautia sp. OF03-13
GACTGGAGTTCCCGAACGTATTCCTTGCCGGCATGGAGGATGGTATTTTCCCGAGCTACATGACGATCACCGGAGATGATCCGTCGGAGCTGGAGGAGGAGCGCCGTCTACTCAAACGTTGAATAATGACTCGGCGATTATCCAGCGTGTTTGAGAATGATGTAAAAAATGTATGGTACTCAAACTTTCCACCTCCCCTAAATCTGTAAGTAATGGTTTGAGAATGATGTAAAAATGTATAGTACTCAAACATTTTTAGGGCAAATTCTGCTAAATCGTACGTTTGAGAATGATGTAAAATTTATTTTTGTGAACAACAAGAATAGATAATTCAAAATGAAATATTCAGAAGACAGTATGAAATCGACTTAATTGTCTTTTTCTTGCTGTCTTTTTCCTTGTCTCAAAGCGCCGCACCATGTATAATAAAACCACAAGAATTTCATTTCATAGTTTTTACAGGAGGAACCTGAATCATGATCCTTGCAATAGACATCGGCAACACGAACATCGTCCTTGGGTGTGTGGAAGGGAAAAAAACATACTTCATCGAAAGACTCTCCACGGACAAGGCAAAAACAGAGCTGGAATACGCAGTCAGCCTGAAAAATGTACTGGAACTGTATGAGATTCCGGTGGAGCAGATCGAAGGAGGTATCATCTCTTCCGTTGTTCCGCAGGTGACAGAGCTCTGCCGGAGTGCGGCAGAAAAAGTGATTAAAAAGCCGGTCAAAGTTGTCGGCCCCGGTGTGAAGACCGGGCTTAATATCAAACTGGACGACCCCGCAACGGCAGGAAGCGATCTTGTTGTAGTAGCAGTAGCAGCGCTGAATGAATACACATGTCCGCAGATTGTTATCGATATGGGAACTGCCACGACGATGAGTGTACTTGATCAGAAAGGAAGCTTCATCGGAGGCGTGATTCTTCCGGGACTTCGTACTTCGCTGGATGCTCTCGTATCAAATGCCGCGCAGCTTAGCCAGACCAGTCTGACAGCACCGAAAAAAGTCATTGGCAAAAATACGCTGGACTGTATGAAAGGCGGTATGATTTATGGAAACGCTGCCAGCATCGACGGCATGATCGAACGGATGGAAGAAGAACTTGGCTGCAAATGCACGATTGTGGCTACCGGAGGTCTGGCGAAAGCTGTGATTCCGCACTGCAGACATGACATCATCATCGATGAGAATCTGCTCCTGAAAGGTCTTCAGATCATCTACGAGAAAAACAGGTAGGGAAACCGTTTGTTGACAAAGTCTGCGAATTGTTATAACATATGTATAACAAAACGATACGAGAAAGCAGGGTGTAACTATGTATTATGAGACAATACAGATCGATTTCAACAGCGATGAAGCGATCTATATCCAGCTGAGAAATCAGATTATTCTGGGTATTGCCACTTCCAGAATTCAGGAAGGAGATACTCTACCTTCGGTAAGACAGCTCGCAGACAATATCGGAATCAACATGCATACCGTAAATAAGGCCTACAGCGTACTCCGGCAGGAGGGGCTTCTTTCGATTGACCGAAGAAAAGGAGCCGTTATCTCTATCGATGCGGATAAACTGTATGCCATGCAGGAACTGCGCGAAGATCTGCAGGTGATTCTTGCAAAAGCCGTCTGCAAAAATATATCAAAAGAAGAAGTACATCAGCTTGTAGATGAAATTTACAGCAATTACGCAGACGAAACATGAAGGAGACAATAGTATTATGAGAGAAGGATATACCAGTCAGGCAAAAAAAGCACTGGCATATGCGGTTAGGACAGCTGAAAAATGTGGACATAATTACGTAGGAACCGAACACCTTCTGATCGGACTTCTGAACGTGGAGGATGGCACAGCAGGCATGGTGCTTTCTGAGTTTCACGTAGATGCCGGACAGCTTACCGAACTGATTGACCGTCTGATTGCACCAGGCGGAAACACCGTGACCGAATCCCGACCGGGCTATACTCCGCGGGTACGCAGAGTGCTTGAAAATGCAGAAGCGGAGGCAGCGCGTTTTAAGAGCAGAGCTGTGGGAACCGAGCATCTGCTGATTGCAATCTTAAAAGAAAGTGACTGTGTTGCTACCCGTTTGCTTTTTACCATGGGGATCAACATTCAGAAACTATATGGAGCAATCCTTACTGCCATGGGCGAGGCACCGCTGCAGGGCGGTGCAAGCGGAAATACAAACACCGGCCGCGGACCGCAGACAAGAGGTGGAGCGCAGACCAGCGAAACGCCGGCACTGGATCAGTACAGCCGGGATCTGACGGAGCTTGCGCGTGAAGGAAAACTCGACCCGGTTGTCGGCCGCAGCCAGGAAATTGAGCGTGTGATTCAGATCCTGAGCCGCCGGACAAAAAATAACCCTTGCCTCATTGGAGAGCCAGGTGTCGGAAAAACGGCGATTGCCGAAGGCCTTGCACAGCGCATCGCTCTTGGCATCGTGCCGGAAACCATCCGTGACAAGCGTGTTGTCATTCTTGACCTCTCGGGAATGGTAGCCGGAAGTAAATACCGCGGTGAGTTCGAAGAGCGCATCAAACGAGTCGTCAAAGAAGTGACGGATAATGAAAACATTCTGCTGTTCATCGATGAACTTCACACCATCATCGGAGCCGGAGGTGCAGAGGGCGCACTCGATGCATCCAACATCTTAAAACCGTCCCTCTCCCGTGGAGAAATTCAGCTCATCGGTGCAACAACACTGGAAGAATACCGTAAATACATCGAAAAAGATGCTGCATTGGAGCGCCGTTTCCAGCCGGTCAAAGTAGAAGAACCGACGGAAAGCGAAGCACTTGATATCTTAAAAGGACTGCGTCCATACTACGAACGCCATCACGGCGTGGAAATCACCGATGAAGCACTGGAAGCAGCCGTAAAAATGAGCGTCCGCTACATCAACGACCGTTTCCTGCCGGATAAAGCCATCGATCTGATCGATGAGGCATCCGCAGGCGTACAGCTCGCCGGCTACCAGGTGCCGGACAACATGGCAAAAGAGGAGCAGACACTGTTCGAAGTACAGAAAGAAAAAGAATCCGCGATCAGTGCCGGCGATTTTGAGCAGGCAAAAGAACTGCAGGCGCGCCAGCAGGAGCTCGAAAAAGATCTGGAGCAGATCCGAAAACGCTTTGAACGCCGTTGCAAAAACAAAAAACTGCAGGTAACAGAAGAAGAAATCGCAAAAACCGTATCCACCTGGACGAAAATTCCGGTACAGCGTCTCGCGGAAGGAGAATCGAAACGTCTGGCAAGACTGGAGCAGACACTCCATAAACGTGTTGTCGGCCAGGAAGAAGCCGTGACAGCTGTGGCAAAAGCCGTAAAACGAGGCAGAGTCGGATTAAAAGACCCGAACCGTCCGACAGGATCCTTCCTGTTTCTTGGACCGACCGGTGTCGGAAAAACAGAACTTTCCAAAGCACTCGCCGAGGCAGTTTTCGGTACAGAGCAGGCCCTGATCCGCGTCGACATGTCGGAGTACATGGAGAAACACAGCGTCTCCAAATTGATTGGATCCCCTCCGGGATACGTCGGCTACGAGGAAGGCGGCCAGCTCTCCGAAAAAGTGCGCCGCAACCCGTACAGTGTGATCCTGTTTGACGAGATCGAAAAAGCGCACCCGGATGTTTTCAACATTCTGCTGCAGGTGCTTGATGATGGCCATATCACCGACGCGCAGGGCAGAAAAGTTGATTTCAAACAGACCTGCATTATCATGACATCCAATGCCGGAGCACAGAACATTGTAGCGCCGAAACGCCTTGGATTCCTTTCGACAGAAGATGAGCGGAAAGACTACGAATACATGAAGGGCCAGGTGATGGAAGAAGTCAAACGGATGTTTAAGCCGGAATTCCTGAACCGAATCGACGAGATTATTGTATTCCATCAGCTTACCAAGGCGGATATGAAGAAGATTCTGCAGATTCTGCTCAAAGATCTGGAGCGCCGCTGCAAGGAGCAGATGGACATTGAATTGAAAGTCCGTGACACCGTGAAAGAATATCTCGTGGAAAACAGCTTCGACAGCAAGTACGGTGCCCGCCCGTTAAAACGCGCGATCCAGAGCAAAATTGAGGATCCGCTCGCAGAAGCCATCCTGAACGGAGAAGTGAAAAAAGGCGATATCGTTGCGGCTGGAATGAGTAAGAAAGAGATTACCTTTAACACCAGTAGATAAGAAGTCCCCCGCTTCTAAAGTGGTGGGATGAATTGTTAAAAGAAACATAACGGCAGTGGCGGGCGGAGAGGAATCGGTATCCTCCACTGACATGAGGCAAGTCACAGTCGAACTATTTTCGATATGTCAGACTCCGTGAAAATACCGACTGTGAGTTGAAACAAAGTGCTTGAGAAAAAATAATATAAAAAATCCATAAATCATATGGTAAAATCTTTTCGATTATGGTATGATTTTCACAAACAAACGAAACACCACAAAAGACAAGACCAGGAGGGCATTTACAAATGTCAGTAGTAAAAGAATTAATCCGCACAGAGGCAGACGGAGGCATCAGCTTCGGAGATTATGAGCTTGCGGCAAAGGCAAAAAAATCTGATTTTGAGCACAGAGGAGATCTGTATAAAGTAAAAACCTTTAAGGAAATCACAAAGCTGGAGAAAAACGGACTGTTCGTATACGAATCCGTTCCGGGAACCGCAGTTACCGATCTGAACGTATTCGACGGCGGCATGACCTTCAAAGTAGAAGGACCGGAGGATGCACAAATCACCGTTGAAATGGAAGCAGAGACCGAATACAAGGTGCTGCTCGACGGCGTAAACGTTGGCCACATGACCACAAACCTCGGCGGAAAACTTTCCTTCAGCGTAGAGCTGGAAAAAGCAGAGGATGTAGCAGTAGAAATCGTAAAAGCATGATGAAATAAGAAAAGAAGGCTGTCGCAGAACGTGTGCGGCAGCTTTTTTTGACAATTATAAGGGAGACACAACTATGGCAAAAGCAAAAAAGACAGCCTTTTTCTGCCAGAACTGCGGCTATGAGTCCACAAAATGGATGGGCCAGTGTCCGGCGTGCAGAGAATGGAACACGTTTGTGGAGGAACCGACAGCGGCCAAAACACCGGCGGGAACGCAGGGGATCGGAAATCACAGCGCGGCGGGCAGAAAGCCGGTGCATTTGATGGAAATTTCAACAGGAAAAGAGGAGCGCATCCCGACGGGAATCGGAGAACTCGACCGGGTGCTCGGCGGAGGAATCGTGCCGGGTTCCCTGACACTGGTCGGCGGCGATCCGGGAATTGGAAAATCCACACTCCTTCTGCAGGTGTGCCGCATGCTGTCCACAGCAGGACATCAGGTTTTATACATTTCCGGTGAGGAGTCCCTGCGCCAGATCAAACTGCGCGCTGTGCGGATCGGAGAATTTAACGAAAATCTGTCCCTGCTCTGCGAGACGAATCTTGATATCATCCGCGCCGTCATGGAAAAAGAGAAGCCGGAGATGGCCGTCATCGACTCGATCCAGACCATGTACAACGAGGAGGTCAGCTCCGCGCCGGGCAGTGTATCCCAGGTCCGGGAATCGACGAATGTGCTGATGCAGATTGCAAAGGGAATGGGAATTTCGATCTTTATCGTCGGTCATGTGACAAAAGACGGTAATGTGGCCGGCCCGCGTGTGCTGGAACACATGGTAGATACCGTGCTGTACTTCGAGGGCGACCGTCATGCGTCCTACCGGATTCTGCGCGGCGTCAAAAACCGTTTTGGTTCTACAAATGAGATCGGCGTCTTCGAAATGCAGACAGAGGGACTCGTGGAAGTGAAAAATCCATCGGAATACATGCTGAACGGACGGCCGGAGGGAGCTTCCGGTTCGGTTGTCGCATGCTCCATGGAGGGAACGCGCCCGATCCTGATCGAGATTCAGGCACTGGTCTGCCACAGTAATTTCGGAATCCCGCGCCGCACCGCAGCAGGATGCGATTTCAACCGCGTGAACCTGCTGATGGCAGTGCTGGAAAAACGCGCAAGAATCAATCTCTCGACAAGCGATGCCTACGTCAACATCGCAGGCGGAATCAAGATGAATGAGCGGCGATCGATCTTGGCATCACACTTGCCGTCGTATCGAGCTACAAAGATCAGGTGATCGATGAGAAAACGGTCGTATTTGGCGAGGTCGGCTTAAGCGGTGAGGTCCGCGCCGTCAGCATGGCGGAACAGCGTGTACTGGAAGCAAAAAAACTGGGCTTCGAGCGGGTGATTTTGCCTGCTGTCTGCATGAAGTCCGTGGAGAAAATCGGTGGAATCGCACTGATTCCGGTGGAAAATATTCAGGATGCGATTCTGCGCGTGGGGAAAAATTAGAAGGAAGTTGTGGAAAAAGGACCGGCGTGTGATGCGTACGGTCCTTTTTGAAAAATTCAGATAAAATACAAAATATGCAGAATTAACTATATTTTTCTAAAAATAAGAAAATTCGAAAAAAGGTGTTGACTTTTGCTTTGGGCGGTGTTATTATAACTAAGCTGTCAGCGAGAGCTGATGCGAATGAGTTCTTTTGAAACAGAAAAACCTAGTTCGGAGCCGGGTGGCTGCCGCGGGTTGCAAAAACTGCTT
>NZ_QTVR01000048.1:0-5971 GCF_003460685.1 Blautia sp. OF03-13
TTGAAATTTCCTTGTATTTTGAATTGACAATCAAGTTTTCTAAAAAATCATTTCTTGACTGAATTTTCCTGCCATTTAATAACTCACTAAGTATATCTTCAAACACGGAAGAAATAACATTATCTTCTCCCAATTCGGGCAATACATTTGAAATATATTGCTCAAATATAGAATTTGGGGAAATAATCATAATGTTATTTGCGGACAGCTTTGTTTGTAAACCTTGATACATAAGATAAGCAGCCCGGTGGAGAGCAATAGAGGTTTTTCCACTTCCCGCTACACCCTGTACCATTAGCAGGTCATTTTCCATATCTCTAATAACCACGTCCTGTTCATGCTGAATTGTTTCAACAATAGCTTTCATTTTAGCAGTAGTGTTTTGTGACAGTAATTGCCTTAAAAATTCATCAACAATCTGAACATCTGAATCAAAAAAATATTCCAGTATTCCGTTTTTTATTTCATATTGGCGTTTCAAATTGAGTTCACCTGTTACTCGTCCACATGGAGCGTCATAAAACGCTTCGCCTGTCATAAAACGATAGAAAACACTGGCAATCGGCGATCTCCAATCATAAACATACATCTCTTGATAGCTGTTTTTTCGTAGAGAAGAACGTCCAATGTATATTTTTTCAAATTCGTCCTCATCATCAAATTTAAAATCAATTCGGGCAAAATAGGGCGATTTTATCATCTTTTCTAACAGAAGTATTTTATGTTCTTCTTCTTCATAATCTATAATTTTGTCTGTAACAGGATTGATATATTGGCTTAATTCAACAAGTGCCTCGAAACCGTCTGATGTGTACAGTGATGTAATGCCGTGTTCTGTATTTTCACGCACATCTTTTTTGGCTTCGATAATTTCTGATTTCTTTTTGTCTGCCGCTTCTTTTGCCTGCTTTAATTGTTCCTCGGCTAAAGAGATTGTTTGTGCTAATCTTTTTTCTTCAAACGCTTTTTCTGTCTGATTATTCCCCATAATGATTATGACCTCCTTGAAAAATGAAAGAAAGTTTTACTGAAACATTGCTAGGCTAGTTTAGCATGTGTCAGCTTATATAAACAGTCTTGTATTTATAAAATTTGTATGGTATTATTATAGTGGGAAGAAGTATGTTAGATATTTGATTTCTGCAAGCATATCAATTCTAATACGGACGTGTAATTTAAGCAATAAACAAATTGGGACAAAGCAGTTATACCGCTATGTCCCAATTTGCTATTACTCCATATCTTCAGCAGACAGAAACACAAGCCCGACAAATTCTTCCTCAATCAGTTTCTTCAACTTTTCCACTGTGCTCTATGCAGGCTCCCGTATCTCCATTCCAACCTATAATCTCTTTCTGTAAAAGCAAATCTTGTTCTGTGAAAAAATGAGTTGGATTCCGTAGTAGTCGGCATTGTGCGTAATGTGTATAACTGACTGTATCATGGAATTGTGGGTAACTCTGTTTGCAGGACGTGGGAAAGCTGCACTTTAGCTTTTCCATGTGCTGTGAATAGAGTTATCCATGATTCCATAGCCTGTTATGCACATTTCCACAATGTTTGTCTTTTGGTCGTTGGTTCGGAAAAGAAAAGCCCTGTATGTTATTATATACAGAGCCATTCTAATCTTTTTTTATCCACTACATAGAGCGTTTCCTTTCTGCAAAATTCATTTTACAGAGTGATACCCGCCTTTTTTGCAAAGTAGTCTTTTCTCCCGGTAAGCTCTGACTGTTTTTCCTTTGGAAGATTGTTGAATAAATCATCATAAAGAACATCAGCTAACTGCATTTCTCTCGCAAGCAAAAATACATTTAGACTAAGCCATTCCTCCCAAAGCCCCTCAAATAAGCTGTTACTGTCTGTATAGGTGTCAAGCTCCTCAAAGCCATGTGACGCTGTATAGCATTGCAGTTTAACAAAGCCATACCTACCAACATCAACCAACAAAATATCTTCGTCCTCTATTTCGTACAGTTCCTCAAACACATCAATCACTTTGCGACACTTTTCCCGTTCTTCCTCTGTGATATATACTGTTTTTTCCATGCTCAATTACCTCTATCCTTTCAAATTGTGGAATACTGTTTTCAGTTTTCTTCTACTTCTGAACCACATATTTGAAATGCCATATATGCCATTTTATACGGAATAGAGGTTGGCTGTCTGCATTTATCAGTGTGTTACTTTATGGCACATGAGCATTTGCGCCCGGATTGTCATTGCCGTAGCCCTCCATCAGATTGATTACGCCCCAGATACCAAGCCCGGCTCCAAGTGCTACAACAAGGGTCTGCAAAACGTCTACTGCGCTATTGAAAAATGCCATAAATATATCCTTTCTGCCGCGTCTGCGGCTGTCCGGCAAGCGGACAAAAGGCGGTCAGCGTATGGTCGCCGCCGCACAAAAAAACCGCCCTCTGGTAAAGGCGGCTGTCCCCGCGCTGCGTAAGTTCTGCGGCGCGGCGGTATTCAGTTGTAAGGGGTGCGGCTCCTGCCGCTGTGTACTGCGCCGGAAAGTGGGGGCGCGTATCATGTAGCCGGTATGGATAGATGTGATTGCTTCAATCGCTCCTTTCTGTGTTCCGCTGTGCTGCCGGACGTTTTTTTCAGACTTGCGGGAAGTGAATAGCTTGCGTAGCAAGGTGTTCGCTTCCCGCAAGTTCACAAAGGGGTAGCTGCCGCAAGGCAGCGTAGGGGAAGTGTAGCTTCCCCTGTCCCCCGGCGGTCTGCCATGCTGTCACTGTTGCGGGATAAGCCCCCGGCGCGTGACATACTCCGTTGCAAAACGGCGGTGTTCCGCTTCCTTTTCCCGCCAATACTCCCATAATGCAGCGTCGGCGGCTTCCGCAACATTCATTAAAAACCGTTCAAGCTGCTTTTGTTTTTCCTCTGCGCTACGTTTCCTCATGGTCTGCGTCCTCCTGTAAGTCTGCCGCGTCAAGCTCGTAATAGTCAAAAACCTCGTCGGGCTTGACAATGGCGGGGCGGCGTTTAAGGTGCTTTTCCATGTCAAAGGCGTTCTTCGGGTCTGCGTCGGACAGGTACTTGTATTTCGGGTGCTTCGTTATGTCGAATTTGTCCGAAAAGAACGGGCGCACCCCGCGTAGCTGCAAGATACATTTCCCTCCGTCCATGACTGCAATTTCATCTTCCGTCATAAGCTGCTTTCCCAATTTCTGATAGTTCAGCCCATGCGAAAGCTCCCGCCCCCTTGTTTCGGACGTGTTAAAGCTGTCTATCGTTTCTTTTCCTAAAATTTCCGATATTTCTTTAAGGGTGGTTTTCTCCTTGCCGCCCAAGAAAAGCGTGGTGTCGCAGTTGCCGACTATGGTATCGGCGTTGTCTTTGTAAATGGCTTTTAGCTGTGACTGGCTCTGCAAGATGATTGACGCGGATATTTCCCGGCTCCGTATCGTTGCAATGAGCTTTTCAAACTTTGGTATCTGCCCGATATTCGCAAATTCATCAAGTAAGCACCTAACATGGACGGGAAGCCGCCCGCCGTATTCATCATCTGCCTTGTCACAAAGCAAGTTGAATAGCTGTGTGTAAAGGATTGAAACGACAAAGTTAAAAGTGTCGTCGGTGTCGCTGATGATGACGAAAAGGGCGGTCTTTCTGTCGCCTATGGTGTCAAGCTCCATTTCGTCGGTTTCCATAAGCTCCCGCAGCTCCTTAATGTCGAATGGGGCTAACCTCGCGCCGCATGAGATAAGTATGCTTTTTGCGGTCTTGCCAGAGACGAAAAGTCAAGGACTTTTTCATCAAATTCACAAAGAAGTCACATTTTGCGGACTTCCTCACGGAGCAGACGCTTGATTTTGTCCTCCATCGTCTCTTTTGCGGTCTGGCTGAAATGGACACGGACGATATAGGTTGTCTTGCCGATCTGCTTTCTGACAGTCGGGCAAGTGGCGGTGTTAGTTGCGGTATTGTTCATTCAAAATCCTCCTGTAAATGAAAAATGCCCGGTGACTGTTCATCATCGGGCGGTGTCAGTATGAGGGAACAAGGCAAGGCGGCAACATTAAGGTATCTATAAAAACCTTGCCCTCTTTGCCACGCTTGCCGTGTTCCTGTTGTCAGTTTCGGAGATAGCAGACCCATGCTGTGCCGTCTTTCTCGGTCACAAGTCTGTCCCCGATACGGCTCTTTGCCGTTCTCATGGTGCGTGAAGAAATCCCACGCTCATTGACTGCCTTTTCCAACTCTGCGCTTGGCATACGCTTTCCGTCCGCAAGCAGTTCCAGAATGAGCATTTGCGCCTGTGCGGTCTTGCTCTCGGTCTTGGCGGTGTCTGTCCCGGCAAGAAGCTCGTCAGCGGTAATGTCATAAGCCCCTATCCACTCAAAACCTTTCTCATCTCCCAGAGAAAAGGCAAGGGACTGTCCGGGCGGCGCAAGGGAGCTTTTCTCATGGATAAGCACCCTCGTTGTCGGAATGTCCTTCAGCTTGCCAATAAACAGCAGACTGCGGACTGCCGCCGTAATGTCGATAGACCCCAATCCCCGGTAGGTGCTTTGCGTTCCTGCGGCTTTGTTCAGGTGTCCGATCAGCACGATAGCGCACCCAGTAGCCTGTGCAATGTCTCCCAGACTGCGGAAGATGGGACGGACTTCATTTGCCCGGTTCATGTCCACATCTGCGCCCAGAAACGCCTGTACCGGGTCAATGATAACAAGCCTTGCGTTGTTCTCACGGATTGCCCTTGCTATGCGCTCATCGGCAAGGGTCAGAGGTGCGTCCCTGTCATCAATGACAAGCACTCGTTCAAGGTCTGCGTCCGCTTCTATCAGTCGGGGCTTGACGGTATCGCCCAGACCGTCCTCGGCAGTTTGATAGATGATATTGAAAGGCTCAAGTGTCTCCATACCGGGCAAAGGCTTTCGATTGGTGCAAGCCGCCGCAAGGCGCATGGCAAAGTAGGTCTTGCCCTCGCCGGGATTGCCCTGGATAATTGTCAGCTTTCCAAATGGGATATAGGGAAACCATAGCCATTCCACGCTCGTCAGCTCCACATCAGCCATACGGAGCATTGGGACAGGCTGGGCGGTGGGCAGCTCTCGCAGCGTGATTGTCTCGGCTATGAATTTGCGGTTTGGAATATCCGCTTGCTGACGGAGAACATCGTTCCAGTCTTTCCTTGCCGGGACAAGGCGAATGACGGCGATCTCGCCGGGAATGGACTGTGCCAGTCGTGTGCAGGCTTCATTTCCTGCGGTGTCGCTGTCAAGGCAGAGGAACACTTTTTGGGTGTCCTTGCGCTCAGAAAGAAAACGGTCAAGGGCTTTGCCAGAAACGCCGCCCAGGGCAAGATAATTTCTTGTCTGCCAATCCTGCGGATAAAGGCAGATAAACGATAACAGGTCAATCGGCGCTTCAAAGACAAAGAGCTGATTGCCATTACCCTCGTGTCGGAACGGATAGGATTTGTCAGACCCGGCAATGTCCTGTCTGAATGGGTCTGCCGTTCCTCGCACATGGGCGTATCTCGGTGTACCGCTTCGGTCTCTGCCGACAAACACAACATTGTGCCGCTTTGCGTCCTCGTAAATATCCCCGGAAAGAAGAAAAGCCTCAACAAGCGTTTTGTTGAGACCTCGGCTTTCTGTGAGATATTGGATTGCTCTGTCGGCTGTCCTGTTGTGCAAGGGCAAGTGAAACGCTGTGGGCGGTGCTGTGGTGGCTTCGGTCTGTCCCTCGCCGTTTTCGCCTGTCAACATCTGAACAGCTTCGGGAAAGGACTTGCCGTAAAACTCCATGACGAAATCAATGGGATAGCCGCCCTTGCTCTGGCTGTGGCGAAACCACTTGTTTCCCCGGACGGTCAGGCTGTCATGTTCTTTCCAACGGTATTCCCGTCCGCTTTTGATAAGTGTCTCTCCCTGTGTGCGGAGAAAATCTTCCAGACTGACGGCGTTTGCCCGGTCAATCTGTGCTTGGGTGTAATTCATCGGGATAGTTCCTC
>NZ_QTVR01000049.1:0-4493 GCF_003460685.1 Blautia sp. OF03-13
AGTTCCTGGCTTGATATCATGTTCCACACACCATTGATGATCTGTCAATCCACTTTGACGGCATTCCATGATGAGACGGTATTGTTCTTCGACAGGTATTCTTTTGCTTTTCATGAGCACACCTCCATAACTTGAATAGAGTAAAATGCTCGCACCTATCATTTCTAGCAAGAAAAGATGAAGTAAAATGCTTGCATTCTCTATTGATTATTATGGGATATTTTTTAGGGCAACACAATCCGTCGAATTATTTTGCACTTACCTTATATGGTGCGGAAAGAGGGATAAACACTTTTCAAATCATAAAGGAAAGGAGGTGAGATTGATGAAACCGTCTGACTTCCAGAAAACAGTTCAATGTCGTTTTGAAAGTTGTTTAAAGAAAGTTGTCCGTAGTGTCGTGAAAGATTATTACAAGGAATTAAACCGTCGTAAGAATAAAGAAATATCTTTCAGCGAATTGCCAGATGTCCTTGTTGATAAAATGGCTGTTTGGGACGACTACGAAACAGATTATACAATCTTTTCAGTATGTGGCATTGATATTCGTGTCCTTGATGATGAATTGGCAGAAGCCTTGAAGAAACTTCCAGAAAGAAAACGCAATACTCTGTTGATGTATTACTTCTTGGAAATGACAGAAAGTGAAATTGCCAACTTGCAGAAAATCACGCAAAGCGGTGTATTTAGAAACCGACATCACGCTTTGGAAACTATGAAAAAAATACTCAAGGAGGAACATTAGAAAATGAAACAGTTATTTAAGAAACCGTCTTATTACTTGATTTCATCAGCTATGGACGGAAACGAAAAAGCGATTGAAAAATTACTGGCATTTTATGACCCTTACATATCAAAGTGCTGTTTGCGTTCACTTTATGATGAATACGGCAATGTTTATATCGTTGTAGATATGGAATTAAAAGGACGTATCAGAGAAGCACTTATCAAAATGATTTTAGGTTTTGATATTGAAGATATGGACTTAGAACCAGAAGAATAAGCAGTTTTTAGCGGAGCATGATTTAATATCCCCCTCTTTCCTGCTCTGCCACCTGCTTTTATATGAAAGCAACACGCTTTCACCACAGCTCTTTGACAACTGAATAAAGCAGACAGATACGTTTGTGAGATGGCGAGCCACGGGGACTGTACGCCACGACCTTTTCAAAAGAAAGCGAGCGACCCACGCAGTGATCCGAGAGCGACTGTTGGAAAAGTTGTTTTGCCACGACCTATCCTCACAGAATAATGATACGTCCGCATGGTGCGGTTCTGCCCACAAGAATGGGAATAGTTGAGATACTAATGGAGCTTTCCAAAGCCGTCTGCCTGCTTGTAAAAAACGACACACAGTAAAGGGGGGTGCATAGATTATGAACAATACTGATGTGCCTATTTGGGAAAAATATACGCTGACGGTTGAAGAAGCGTCCAAATACTTCCGCATTGGCGAAAAGAAATTGCGTAAATTAGCCGAAGAAAATCTTGACGCTGGCTGGGTTATCGTGAACGGCAACCGTATTCAGATTAAGCGAAAACAATTTGAAAAAATCATAGATACATTGGACGAAATCTAATGTCATTGAGCCGTAGATATGGTATAATAAATATAGCGTATCACGGCTCGTTCCATGACGGAAAGGAGCTTTACACTATGTCTAATGTAAAACGAAAAGACAGTAAAAATCGCAATTTGCGTAATGGAGAGAGCCAGCGAAAAGACGGAAGATACGTTTATAAATATACCGATATATACGGAAAGCCACAATTTATCTATTCTTGGAAACTTGTACCGACAGACAAGACACCTGCTGGAAAGCGTGATGATATATCGTTGAGGGAAAAAGAAACACAGATTAAAAAAGACCTTAACGACGGTATCGATACAGCAGGCGGTAAAATGACAGTCTGCCAGCTCTACGACAAGAAGAACAGCCAAAGAAAGAACATCAAGAGGGCTACTGAAAAAGGACGACAGTATCTTATGAACGCTCTGAAAAATGACCCATTGGGTATGAGGGCGATTGATACTGTTAAGCAGTCGGACGCTAAAGAATGGGCTATCAGAATGAGCGAAAAAGGATACGCCTATAAAACGATTGATAACTACAAGCGTTCCTTGAAAGCGTCATTTTACATGGCGATACAAGACGACTGTATCAGAAAGAACCCGTTTGAATTTAAGCTAAGTGATGTTCTGGAAGATGATACGGAGCAGAAAGTTATCCTTACACCAGAGCAGGAAGAACGCCTGCTTGCCTTTATGGAAAAGGATAAGATTTACAGCAAGTATTATGATGAGGTTGTGCTTCTGCTGGAAACGGGACTTCGTATTTCTGAATTTTGCGGACTAACGACGCATATTGATATGCAGAACAGATACTCAATATAGACCACCAGTTATTGAAAGACAGCGAAATCGGCTACTATATTGAAACGCCAAAGACCAAAAACGGAAAACGAGAACTTCCATTGACAGAACGGGCTTATCAAGCAATCCAAAGAATACTAAAGAACAGAGGAAAGGCACAACCGTTGATTGTAGGTGGTTATAGCAATTTCCTATTCTTGAACCGTGAGGGCTTACCTAAAGTTGCAGGAAACTATGAGGGCATGGTGCGAGGACTAATTAAGAAGTATAACAAGTATCACACGGACAAGTTACCGAACATCACACCACATTCATTCCGACATACTTACTGTACGAATATGGCAAACAGAGGAATGAACCCAAACACCCTGCAATATCTTATGGGACACGCTAACATAACCATGACACTTGGCTATTATGCACACGGTACATTTCAATCTGCAAAAGCAGAACTGGAAAGACTGGCTTGTTAATATCGGAGCTTATATTTACTACTCATTTACTACTT
The DNA here is from genome assembly GCF_003460685.1 of Blautia sp. OF03-13. Lineage (NCBI taxonomy): Bacteria > Bacillati > Bacillota > Clostridia > Lachnospirales > Lachnospiraceae > Blautia > Blautia sp. OF03-13. Next base: position 2,883 of record NZ_QTVR01000049.1, read on the forward strand.
TTGGTTGCATTTTCATGCTGGTAAATGCCAGCTTATGCAAGGTATCTTCCAAAAAGAAAATACCGATAAAGCCCTAAAATACGGGATATATCGGCATTTACCAACTTATGAAAAGATAATCAGAAATTTAGTAAGTTTTTCATCAAAAAAACTGTGTATTTTTGACCATTATTCTTCAGTGATTTTACGGCATTTGTCTTCGCCATAGACCACATTCAGACTGCTTCCGTTGTCCCAGCTGACCATAATTGAAGCAGTATCATCAATGCCTCTTCTTTTCTAGTTTCATATCTTCTCTCAGAACAAATCTTCGAATCACCGGATTTCTTAATACATTTTCAATTTGCTGCCATACTTGTTTTCGGTCATTTGGAATATTTATTACTCTTGATTTACCTTTCATACCCAACACATCAATATTTAAATATTCCAGTTCATCAAAACACCGGCTTGCAGATTTTGTTGACACTCCTATTCGTTTTGCTGCATCAGATACTTTCACTTCATTCCATCGTTCATAAATAGCCATCAGAAGCATTTTTTGCGTCAAAAATGAAATCAGATAAACTGGTGCCAATTCTCTTTCATTTTCCTTACTCAACAAATATCCAATAAATGGAAGAAATACCTGCTTTCCTTCTATTACAAAAGGAATTCCTTCTTCCATCATCTTTTCTTTTATATAAAATGTTGTTCGATCAAGAAATATTGCACAATTTAATCCTGTCATTTTTTCCACGCCAGCTCTGTCTCTACGTAACATAACAAGTCCGACATTATCTTTGGGATGAATAGCCATCCATAATACACCATTCGTCTCTACCGTAAAAATATCATATCTTCCACAATATGCTAACGGGAGCTTTTTATACACCTCTTTATTCTCCGTCATTATTACATTTTGCCTTAATGTTTTTTCCAAAAATTCTTTCATATTAATCACCTTTTTATAAGCGTGACTCTTTTTACGTCACATTTGTAATTCATCATATATTATTTGATTTTTCAAGTAATATATGCTTACATAAACTCCAAGAAAAAAGACGTAAGATTCATCTCACGCCTTCCTATTCTAACTATTCCTATCCGGTCTTCCAAAGGTGTAAATAAGGTGCAAATTATTCGTCAATCATCAAAAAATCCTTTAAAACCAAGGCTTTCACGGCATCCCTTAAACACTGCCGTGGCAGATAAAAAGTACTCTAATCATAAAATTCTCCTGTTCTGAAATACCCTGTAATGCCGAGTTTTGCGTTGGTTTATCGGCTTTTCCGGGCATCATCTTTTTTCTTGTTTATAACTACACTTTTTACAAAATACTTCAAAATGGTGCAATTCAAAGCAATGTGTAGTAGTCAAATCGTAGTCAGTTAAGGGGGTTCAGACTACTGACGGGGGTGTGCATTATTTAACGAAGGAGGGGCAGAGATAGGCATACTCTTGTATTATCGTCTATAAAAACTAAAACATCAATTTGGGGCTGTTGCTCTAGTTTCAGTTACACAAACTTGAAATTGTAAATCTTAAAAAATGGTTTTCAAGTAATTTATCCAGTCGGATAACCCTTCTTGATTAAACTCCAACAAGGCTTTCGAATATATATGAAACGCT